>JANPGL010000122.1:0-8028 GCA_031423915.1 Actinomycetes bacterium
GATCGGTGTCAGCGACCCCATGGCCGAAGGTGGCCTGTCGTCGGACGGTCGCGTGGCGCTCGTGCGCCTGCAGTACCCGGTGGTCGACGACCTCAGGGCCAGCGACCTGGCCGGGCTCAAACGCACGCTGGCCGAGGAGCAGGTCGGCTCGCCGCTGCGCATCGAGGCCGGTGGTGATCTCTTCTTCGCGTTCGAGCAGCCGCGCAACACCCTGGGCGAGCTCGTCGGGCTGCTCGTGGCGGTGCTCGTCCTGCTGTTGGCCTTCGGCTCGGTCGTCGCCATGGGGTTGCCCATCGCCCTGGCCCTGTTCGGGCTCACGCTCGGCATCAGCTCACTCCCTCTGATCGACCACGTGGTGGCCATCCCGAGCTTCTCGACCGTGATGGCGTCGATGGTCGGTCTCGGCGTCGGCATCGACTACGCGCTGTTCCTCGTGACGCGCCACCGCGAGCACCTGGCCGGTGGGACCGATGTGGTCGAGGCCGCAGCCCTGGCCGTGGCCACGGCCGGTCGGGCGGTCGTGTTCGCGGGCGGCACGGTGGTCGTGTCGATCCTGGGCCTGGCCGTCGCCGGGATGCCGGCGCTCACCGCCGCCGGTCTCGCCATCTCCCTCGTCGTCGTGCTCATGGTGCTGGCGGCCATCACCCTGCTGCCGGCCCTCCTTCGACTGGCCGGCCACAACATCGACCGCTTCGGCCTTCCGCACCGACGCCGTCGGCGCCTGCGACGCGAGCCGATGTGGCACCGTTGGGGGGCCCACGTGTCGGCCCATGCCGCCGCATACGCGGTCGCCGGCACCGCCGTGCTGCTCGCCGTCAGCGCGCCGGCGCTGGCGTTGCGCCTCGGCTTCCCCGACGAGGGCAACCTGCCGTCGTCACGCACCGAGCGCCGCGCCTACGACACGGTGGCCGACGGGTTCGGGCCCGGCACGAACGGGCCGCTGGTGGTGGCCGTACGCCTGGCCGGCGACATCGGCGTGGCCGACCGCGTCCAGGCCGCCGTGGCGGCCGACCCCGGCATCGCGGCCGTCGCACCGCCGAGGGTCGACGGCGCGGCCGGTGTTGCGGTCGTCGTGGCCGTGCCCCGAACCGCCCCACAGGACGCAGCGACGGTGGCCACCATCGAGCGGTTGCGCTCGACGGTGCTGCCCGCCGCCGTCGCCGGTACCGGCGCGTCGGCTCACGTCGGTGGCCAGACGGCGAGCTTCGCCGACCTCGGCAACCGCGTGGAGGATCGTCTGCCGCTGTTCGTCGCGGCCGTGGTGGCGCTGTCGTTCGTGCTGCTCACCATCGTGTTCCGGTCGATCCTCGTGCCGTTGAAGGCGGCGGTGCTCAACCTGTTGAGCATCGGCGCCTCGTACGGGGTGCTCGTGATGGTGTTCCAGTGGCAGTGGGGCGCCAGCCTGATCGGGGTGCACGCCGCGGTGCCGATCGTGTCGTTCATACCGATGCTGATGTTCGCCATCGTGTTCGGGCTGTCGATGGACTACGAGGTGTTCCTGCTGTCCCGCATCCGCGAGCACTACGCGGCCACGGGTGACAACGAGGCGTCGGTGATCGAAGGGCTGGCCGGCACGGGCCGCGTGATCACCTCGGCGGCGCTGATCATGGTGTCGGTGTTCGTCGGGTTCGTGTTCGGTGACGATCCGACGGTGAAGATGCTCGGACTCGGACTGGCCACCGCCATCGCCATCGACGCCACCGTGGTGCGCATGGTGCTCGTCCCCGCCACCATGAAGCTGCTCGGCAACGCCAACTGGTGGCTGCCGTCGTGGCTCGACCGTCGCCTACCGCGCCTCGAACCGGAGAGCGCCCCGGCGTGACACCCACGGCTAGGGTCGGCGCCCGTGCACCTGAACGAGTACGCCGAGGGCTCCGAGCCGTTGGACATGACGGCCACCGGCGAGTTCGCCAGCCTGTGCGCCAGTGCCGCGGACCTCGGCATCCCTCACGAGTCACGGGTGCGCTACGTGTCGCGCAACCTGGTGATGCGGCACCAGCGGTTCCACTTCCTCGAGTGGGGCGACGCCGCGAACCCGCCGGTGCTGCTCCTCCACGGCGGCAACCAGTCGGCGCACTCGTGGGACCTCGTCAGCCTCCACCTCGCCGATCGCTACCACGTGTACGCGCTCGACCAGCGCGGCCACGGCGACAGCGAGTGGACGCGCGACAGCGACTACTCGTCGTCGTCGATGGGTCTCGACGCCGCGGCGTTCATCGATGCCATGGGCCTCGACCGGCTCACGGTGATCGGCCACTCGATGGGCGGGCAGAACGCCATGCGCCTGACGCTCAGCCATCCCGAACGCGTCACGTCGCTCGTGCTCGTCGACATCGGGCCCGAGGTGTCGCAGCTCGGAGCCCAGGTGATCCGCCGCTTCGTGACCGAGACCCGCGAGTTCGACGACATCGACCACTTCGTGGCCCGGGTGCAGGAGTACGACCCGTACCGGCCGCGCGAGCACATCGAGCGGACCGTGAAGTACAACCTGCTTCAGCGGGCCGACGGGAAGTTCATCAGCAAGCACGACCACGGCCCTCGACTCAAGGCCACGGGCGAGCATCGCGAGCGTGGCGACCGGTTCACGCTCGACGACGTGCGCCACCTGCCCATGCCGGTGCTGCTCATCCGGGGCGCCGACTCGAACATCCTCGACGCCGATGCGGCCGAGCGCTTCGCCCGGGCGCTGCCGAACGGGCGGCTCGCCACGGTGCCCAACTCGGGCCACAACGTCCACGGCCAGAACACGCCGGGCTTCCTGGCCGCACTGCTGCCGTTCCTCGAGGAGACGGCGCTGCGCCGGTGAACGTCGGCGGCCCGCTCAGGCCACCACGCCCCGCTCGCGCAGCGATGCGATCGCCGCGGCGTCGTGGCCGAGCAGTGCCAGCACCTCGTCGGTGTGCTCGCCCAGCAGGCACGCCGTCGGCTTCGCCTCGATCGGGGTGGCCGACATCTTCGGGGCCGGGCGGGCCTGGCGCATGCGGCCGCCGGTCGGATGCTCCCACTCCCAGATCGACCCGTTGTGCTGCAACTGCGGGTCGGTGAGCAGCGACTCGAAGTCGTTTACCGGCCCGCACGGCACGTCCTCGGCCAGCAGGCGCGGGAGCAGTTCGGCGGCGTCCCACTTCTCGAACTCGGCGGCGAGGATCTCGCCCATCGCGGCGTGGTTGCCGGGCTGTGACAGCCCGGGGATGGTGCCGAAGCGCGGGTCGTCGATCATGTCGGCCCGGTTCAGCGCCCGGAACAGGCCGTGGCGCTCCGAGTCGGAGGCCACGAAGTAGATGAGCTCGCCCGTGCCGCAGCGCGTCAGGCTCATCACCTGGGCCAGGGTGGCGCGCTGACCGAACAGCTCGTCGTCGAGCATGGTGCGGCTCATCATCCCGTCCGACCAGAAGAAGGCCAGTGCGGCGTCGACCATCGCCACCTCGATGAGCTGACCGCGAGCCCGCCCCCGCTCGCGCGCCAGCAGGGCGGCGGTGACGGCCTGGGCCACGGTGTAGGCCGTCGACTTGTCGGCCACGATCGTGCGGTGCACGTCGGGGAACGGGATCTGCGGGTTCACCTGGGCGGCCACATGGCCCGAGATGCCCTGGATGATCGGGTCGTAGACCCGCCGGTTGGCGTACGGGCCGGTGGACCCGTAGCCACTGATCGACACGTAGATCAGGTCGGGGTTGCGGGCCATCACCGCCTCGGGGCCGACGCCGAGCCGTTCGACGACGCCCGGCCGGAAGTTCTGGACGAACACGTCGCTCTGCTCGCACAGCGACAGCACCAGCTCGATGCCCTCGGCCGACGACAGGTCGACCGCCATCGATCGCTTCGACCGGTTGTGGTTGGCGTAGAAGCCGCTGATGCCGCCGATGTTCACCGCGGCGATGCGTGTCAGGTCGCCGCCGTACGTCGGTTCGACCTTGATGACGTCGGCTCCCTGGTCGGCCAGCAGCATGGTGGCGAGCGGGCCCGACACGACCTGCGACAGGTCCACGATCCGATAGCCGTCGAGCGGTCCCGCCACGTTGTCCCCCCGGAGATGCGAGTGGCGCGCATGGTACCCGGCGACCTCCACGCAATGGCACGCTGGGGGCCGTGGACCTCCCCGTGCAGCCCCCCGTGTCGCCCATGCTGGCCAAGGCGGCCACCACCGTGCCCGCGGGAGACGGCTGGCTGTTCGAACCGAAGTGGGACGGTTTCCGTTGCATCGTGTTCCGTCACGGCGACGAGGTGATCCTCGGCAGCCGCAACGAGAAACCGCTCACCCGCTACTTCCCCGACCTGCTCGACCCGGTCCGCGCCCAGTTCCCCGACCGATGCGTGGTCGACGGCGAGATCGTGGTGCCCGTCGGCCCGAACGGGCTCGACTTCGACGCGCTCCAGCAGCGCATCCACCCGGCCGAGTCGCGCGTCCGCCGTCTGGCCGCCGAGACGCCGGCCGCGTTCGTGGCCTTCGACCTGCTGGCGCTCGGCGACCGGGCGCTCGTGGACGAACCACTGCGCGAGCGTCGCCGGCTGCTCGACGAGACGTTGCGCGGCGTCCGTGCGCCGCTCTACCTCAGCCCGGCTTCGACCGACCGCGCCGTGGCCGAGGAGTGGTTCACCCGCTTCGAAGGTGCCGGCCTCGACGGGCTGGTGGCCAAGCCGCTCGACGGCATCTACACGCCGGGGGAGCGCACGCTCGTGAAGGTGAAGCACGAGCGCACCGCCGACTGCGTGGTCGCCGGCTTCCGCATCCACAAAGACGGCCAGGGCGTCGGCTCGTTCCTCCTCGGCCTGTTCGACGACGACGGTCAGCTCCACCACGTGGGCGTGGCGTCGGGCTTCACGGCCAAGATGCGCACGGTCCACCTCGACGACCTCACCCCGTTGACCGAGGGTGCGCTCGAGGACCACCCGTGGAAGGACTGGGCGGATGCCGTCGCCCACTCGACCGCTCGGCTGCCGGGCGGCTTCAGTCGATGGAACACGGGCAAGGACCTGTCGTGGGTCCCCGTGCGGCCCGAGCGCGTCGCCGAGGTGAAGTTCTCGCAGCTGCAGGGTCGGCGGTTCCGGCACGGTGCGCACTTCCTGCGGTGGCGCCCGGACCGCACGCCCGACAGCTGCCGGTACGACCAGCTCGACGTGGCCGACACGGTCGACTTCGCCGAGCTGTTCTGACGCACCCTGCCTGCCACAATTCGTTCCCTCCCGACCACGAATCGTGGCGCTACCGTGCGTGCTCAACCGCGGGCGAGTCGGTCGATTGGAGCACCCGTGCGCACGTTCCCCCTACGCATCCGGCGACGTCACGCGACGGTGCGCGCCGGGCTGGCGGCATGCGCGACGTTCGCCTCCGTCGGCGTGCTGGCCGTGGCGCCCGCTCCCGCTGCCGCGGTCGGTGGCACCATCGCCGGCACGGTCTTCCGTGACTACTCGGCCGACGGGGCGCGCAACGCCACCGAGCCGGGCGAGAGCGGTATCACGGTCACGGTGTACGACGCCGCCGGCACGGTGGTCGGCACGGCCACGAGTGGCGCCTCCGGGGCGTACACCGCCACCCTCACCGGCGCCGCCACGGCCGACGTGCGCGTCGAGTTCGCCATCCCGCCGGCCAAGCAGGGGTACCTACGCCCGGCGCCGATGGGTGTCGACTCCGTCGGCTCCGTGGCCTTCGCCGTCGTGAACGACACCGGCGTCGACTTCGGCGTGCACGACCCTGGCGAGTACTGCCAGGCCAACCCGACGCTCGTCACCGCCTGCCAGGGGTACGGGCACCAGCAGGGCGCGGTGGCCGCCGTGCCGGCGCTGCGCAGCTTCCCGTACGACGCGTCCGGTGCCCGCTTCAACGGCACCGCCACGGCCACCGCCGCCCCGGTCGCCACCTTCTCGCAGGTCGGTGCCACCTTCGCCCTCGAGCACTCGCGCACGCGCAACGCCGTGTACGCCGCCGCGTTCCAGAAGCAGTACAGCGGGTTCGGCCCCGGTGGCCCTGGCGCCGTCTACCAGACCGTCGGTGGCGTCACCTCGGTCTTGGCCACCGTCCCGAACGCCGGCACCGACGCCCGGGCCGCCTACCCGGTGAACGCCACGCAGGGCGTGACCGTGGGCGACGGCTGGCTCGGCGACACCACCTTCGACGCCGTCGGCAAGATGGCCCTCGGCGACGTGGCGCTCACCGACGACGAGGCGACCCTGTGGGTCGTGAACCTGAACGACCGCAGCCTCTACCCCGTGGCCACGGCGACGGGTGCGGTGGGCGCTCCGGTGGCGGTGCCACCGACCACCGGCGCCACGGTCGGCTGCGCCGCGCCGGACGTGCGGCCGTTCGCGCTGGCCCGCCACGAGGGTGCGCTGTACCTCGGCATCACGTGCTCGGCGCAGAGCACACAGCTCGCCGCGAACCTCCGCTTCTACGTGTACCGGTTCGATCCGGTGGCGCGCACGTTCTCCGCGGCGCCGGTGTTCGAAGCGGGCATCGGCGGCGTGCCCCACGGGCAGCCTGGCAGCGGCTGCAACGGTGGCTCGGGCACCTGGCGCCCGTGGCCGACCATCGACCGCTTCCAGGCGGGCCAGTGCGGCTACGCGCAGCCGTGGCTCGTGAGCCTGGCCTTCGATCGCGGCAACCTGATCCTCGGCGTGCGCGACCGCTTCGGCGACCAGTCGGGCGCCGACTACCCGTCGGGCGCCGGCACCATCGAAGGCGTCGTCGCCGGCGACCTGCTGCGCGCCTGTGGGAACGCCGCGGCGGGCTGGACGCTCGAGGCCAACGGCTCGTGCGGCGGCACGACGACCGCCGGCGCCGGCGACAACCAGGGCCCGGGCGGCGGCGAGTACTACTTCGACGAGCACTTCAACGACGGCACCAACCACCAGGAGACCTCGAGCGGTGGTCTGGTGCAGATCCCGCGCTCGGGCACGATCGTCCACACGGTGATGGACCCCGATCTCGCCGACGGCAACGACTGGCGCGCCGGCGGCGTCCACGTCGAGAGCAACTCGACGGGCGCCAACGACCACTGGTTCCAGCTCTACGACAAGTGCGACACGTCGGGCCTGCAGTGCGCGCCGGGCCGCACCGAGACCGGCATGTTCGGCAAGGCCAACGGCCTCGGCGACCTCGTGGCGCTCTGCGATGCCGCCCCCGTGGAGATCGGCAACCGGGTCTGGCTCGACCGCAACGCCGACGGCCGTCAGGACGCGGGCGAGCCGCCGCTGGCCGGCGTGACCGTCACGCTCTACGCCGCCGACGGCACCACGGTCCTCGCCACGGTCACGACCGCCGCCGACGGCACGTACGCCTTCTCGTCCGACCCCACGCGCACCGACGGCATCGGTCGGAACTACGCCGTCGGCGCGCTCGTCCCCGGCGCCCAGGTGATCGTGGGCGCGCCGGGGTCGACCACCGTGGCCACCTACGGGTCGGTGGCGCTCACCGCGCCCGGCGGGGGCGGTGCCACCATCGACTCCGACGTGAGCGTCACCACCGGCCGCAGCCCCGTCATCACCGTGGCCGGGCCCGGCAACAACGACCACGACCACGACATCGGCTACGTGCCCGCCCTACGCCTGGGCAACCTGGTGTGGCGCGACGATGACGACGACGGCGCCAAGGATGCCGGCGAGCCAGGCCTCGTCGGTGTGCCCGTTCGGCTCTACGCCGCCGGCGATCTGGCCACACCGATCGCTTCGACCACCACCGACTCCAACGGCAACTACCTCTTCGGCGGTCTCAGGCCCGGCTCGTACGTCGTCGAGATCGTGGCGCCCGCCGGCTCGCGCTCGTCGCGGGGCACGGGCAGCGCGTTCGAACCGGCACCGGACGAGGACACCACGCCGGCGGACGGCGACGACAACGGCACCTCGGCCGGCGGCCGTCTGATCCGTAGCGCGCCCGTCGACCTGAGCGCGGGGGCCGAGCCGACGACAGAGGCCGACGACTCGGCCGACCCGACGGTCGACGCCAACAGCAACCTGCAGGTCGACTTCGGCATCGTGCCGCTGGCCGGCGTGGGCAACTACGTGTGGATCGACACCGACCGCGACGGCATCCAG
>JANPGL010000123.1:0-2575 GCA_031423915.1 Actinomycetes bacterium
TGGCCCCTCGCGCGGCGCACGCCACGGCGGCGCCGCCGGCGGCGCCCAGCTCGATGACCCGCTTGCCCTGCACGTCGCCGCACAGGCGGAGGTCGCTCTCGTCGGGGATGCCGGGTCCGTAGGAGATGATGGCGCGCACGCCCTCCAGTGTCGTCGCGATCGTCACCCGTGCGGTGGACCGTGCGGCCAACGGCGCGGGCCGGCCGGGCCCGATGGCGCGCCCGTCGCCCGTCCGGCCGGTGAAGCCGGGTCGATCGGCCGGTAGCCTCGCACGGATGACGTTCGGGCAAGGCTCGCTGCGCGGTGGAGGCACCGGCCCCCTCGGGGGCGTGATCGACCATCGCCTGGCGCGCCAGTTCCTGATCAACGAGTACCGCAAGGGCCGGTTGGCGCGGCACCAGGTGTGCGATGCCCATCCCGAGCTCATCCGAGCCGCGCGCACGCTGGGCGAACCGACGCAGGTCGACTGCCCGATCTGCGGCGAGGCGAAGCTCGTGCTCGTCACGTACGTGTTCGGTCCGCGCCTGCCTCCGTACGGCCGGTGCATCTCGCAGCGCAAGGAGCTGACTGCGCTGAACCGGCGCTCGGAGCAGCTTGCCGCCTATGTGGTGGAGGCGTGCCCCGAGTGCTCGTGGCACCACCTGCTCCGCGTCCTTCCCGTCGGCGGCACCGGCCGCAAGCGGGTCGCCGGCTCCTGACGCCGGTCGTACCGTCGTCCGCTATCCGGCGGCCTCGTGCGGGTAGTGGGTGAGGCACACCAGGCACCATCGCTCCACCTCGTCGAGCGTGCGCGACGAGCCCGGCGTGTCCCACGCTTCGGGTGTCACGTACATGCGGTGGACCGCGGCGAGCTCCTCGCCGTCGGCGCCACAGCTCTCACAGGTGCCGATCGACGGCTCGGCCATCTCGTCCACCGCCGGCTCAGACCGGCAGGGCCGACACGACGGCGGCGACGAGCGTCGGGTCCTCGGGGGTGACCGTCGGTCCGAAGCGGGTGATCGAGCCGTTCGGGGCGACGAGGAACTTCTCGAAGTTCCAACGGATGTCGCCGTCGTGACCGTCGGCGTCGGCCACCGCGGTCAGCTCGGCGTAGATCGGGTGGCGGCTCTCGCCGTTGACGTCGATCTTCTCCATCATCGGGAACGACACGCCGTACGTCGTCGAGCAGAACGTCTCGATCTCGGCCGCGGTGCCCGGCTCCTGCGCACCGAACTGGTTGCACGGGAAGCCGATCACGAAAAGGCCGCGCGGGCCGTACGTCTGCTGGAGCGACTCGAGACCCGTGTACTGCTGCGTGAGGCCGCACTTCGACGCCACGTTCACGAGCAGCAGCGCATGGCCCTCGAAGGACTGCAGGCTGGTCGGGTCGCCGCTCAGCGTGTGGATCGGGTGCTCGAAGATCGTCATCGGCGCAGTCTGCCCGCTGGAAGCGTTTTCGGCCGAGCTGTGACGGGGGCCGTACACTCGGACCCCGTGTCCGACGCCGCTCGAGCCCTCGTCACGATCGAGGACGTGGCCGCGCACGCCGGCGTCTCGGTGGCCACGGTGAGCCGGGCGCTGCGGGGGTTGCCGAACGTGGCGCCCTCGACGCGCGACAAGGTGCGGGCGATGGCGCTCCAACTCGGCTACCGGGCCGACCCGAACGCGTCGCGCCTCGGTGCCCGCCGCACCCGCACGATCGGGGTGGGGGTCCCGCTGCTCGGCTCCTGGTACTTCTCGCAGGTGGTGGCCGGCGCCGAGGCCGTGCTGGCGGCCGAGGGCTACGACGTCCTCCTGCTGGCCATCGGCAGTGCGGCGGCGCGGCGCCGCATGGTCGACGGGACGGGGCCGCTGCACCGACGCGTCGACGGCCTCCTGCTCGTCGACCTGCGCCTCGATCCCGACGAGGTCGCCACCTTCGCCCGCACCGGGGCGACGATCGTGACGGTGGGGGACAGCTACCCCGACTTCCCGTCGGTGGCCATCGACGACCGGCGCGCCACCGCCCTGGCGGTCAACCACCTGCTGAACCTCGGCCACCGAGACATCGCGATCATCGGTGACCTGCCGGGCGAGGCGCTCGAGTTCACGGTTCCCGGCATCCGGCGCGCCGCCTACCGCCAGGCGCTCGGCGACGCCGGCATCCCGGTCCGCCTCGACTACGACCTGGCGGGCAACTTCTCGGTCGACGGTGGCCACGAGGCCATGGTCCGGCTCCTCGCGACCCCCCGACCACCGACGGCGGTGTTCGCCATGTCCGACGAGATGGCCATCGGGGCCATCCGTGCCGTTCGCGACCACGGGCTGAGCGTGCCGGGCGACATCTCGGTCGTCGGGTTCGACGACCACGAACTGGCGGAGGCGGTCGGGCTGACCACGGTCCGCCAGCCCGTCGCCCAGATCGGTGGGCTGGCGGCCCGGGCCGCGCTGGACGTGCTCGACGAGGCGACGTCCGAGCTCCGGCACCTGGTCGTGGACACCTCGCTGATCGTGCGCAGTACGACGCAACGCCGAGCCTGACCCGAGTGGTCACGGCGCTTGACGTAAAGGCGGAGGCTGCGGGATAGTGGTTCTGCAAACGATTACATCGTTTGCA
>JANPGL010000124.1:0-11902 GCA_031423915.1 Actinomycetes bacterium
GCAGCCGCCGCTGCCGGGGTGCTCGCCGGTTGCGCCGCCCACGTGTCGAAGGCCGGGCAGGTGCTCGGCGCGCTCACGCTCGTCGCCGCCGCCGCGATGGCGCGGCGTGCCACCTCCGCGCCGACCAGCGCCACCGTCGACAGGAATGTCCGCGCGGCACGACGGCGCCACGTGCGGTGGGCCGTTGCCGCCGGCGTCTTCGCGCTCGCGGTGAGCGCAGCCGGTGCCGCCGGCGCCGCCGAACGCTGGCGGGCGCTCCCTGCCTCGCTCGATGGCGACAACCCGCGGGTCCTCGTAGCAAGCGTCGCGCTGGACGCCGTCGAACGGGCGCCGCTCGCCGGCTCCGGCCCGGGCAGCTTCAAGCTGCTCCTGCCCATCGTCGCCAGCCGGGCGGAACCGGAGCTGTTCCGGCACTGGGTGGTGCAGCCGTACCGCCGCGGCACGCCGACCACGATGTGGATGCAGGTCCACGACGACCCGCTCCAGGTGCTCGTCGAATGGGGGGCACCCGGGCTGGCGCTCGCCGTAGCTCTGTTCGTCGCACCGCTCGCCGTGGGGGTGGGGGCGCTGCGCCGCCGGCGCACGGACGACCCCCTCACGGTGCTGGCGGGAACGGGCGCACTGGCCATCGTCGGGCTCCACGCGCTCGTCGACTTCCCCCTTCAGGTGCTACCGGTGCAGCTCGCCGCCGTCACGTGGGGTGCCATCGTGCTCGGAGCCTGCCGTCGGGCGCCGTCAGGCGAGGCCGACGGCATCGCTGCGGCGTAGGTCGTCGAGCACCCGTCGTTCGCGCTCGGCGAGCGCGGCATCGGCCGTCGCTGCCGTCGCGAGCAACGCCTGCGCCTCGTCGACGAGCCTCGACGCCACGGCGATCCGATCCTCCACGGACCCGTCGAGCACCGCCGGCACGCGGGCGGACACGTCGGGACCCAGCCTTTCCTCGAGGTCCCGAAGCAGCCGCCCGTGGTCGGCAAGCCGGTCGGCAAGCTCCGCCGCCGCCCCGTCCGTCGCCCGGAGCAACACGTCGAGACCGGCATGGCCGGCCGCCGGTGCCCCATCCACGGCCAGGGCGCGCCGCACGGCCTCCGCCTGGAGCACGAGCCGCTCGCGGGCGTTCACCCATGCTCCCCGTCGACCGCCGCGACCGACCCGGCGCCCCGACCGGCGTGCTCGCTCACCCGGTGACGCGCGCCGGCCGCCAACCGCTGCGCCTCGTCGTGCACCATCCGGGCGACGTCGAGGTGCCCCCGCGCCTGCGACAGCAGCTGTCCGGCGACGACCGGCAGCGACGCGGACGGGTCGGCAGCGTCGATCGTGGCCGTCCGGGCCTCCTGCAGCGCGGCCGCAGCATCCGACATCGCCCGGTCGGCGTCGTCGATGGTCGCCTCGATGCGGGCGTGGTCCTCGCACACGCCCAACATGGCCCGGCGCACTTCGCCCAACTCGTGCAGCGCACGCCGGCACGCCTGGCACCGAGCGCTCTGAGCGTCGCCACCGTGCTCGGCGGATCGGAGCTGCGCCGTCCAGTGCGCCACCGACGCTTCGACGCGCGCCAGGGACGCCGACAGGGCCTCGGACCGCTCACGCGACCGCCGCCGCGATCCGACGAGCGCGGCGAGAGCGCCAGCGAGACGCTGACCTTCGTCGTCACCGCGCCGCCTGAGGCGCTGCGCGACGAGGACGGCGGTGTCGGTGCGGCCGCCGAGCCTCCGGACCCGCTCGGCGCATGCGTCGTGGGCGAGTTCGGCGCCCGCCAGCGCATCGCGGGCGTACCAGGACCATCGCGCCAGCTCGAGCGCCAGCTGGTCCGCCGCCGGGTTCACCGACTGCGGCGCGCGAGGTGCGCGCACACCCTGGCGAGCTGATCGCCGAACGAGCCGTGCCGGGGTGGGCGCGCCAACGGGTCGTCGTGATCGTCGACGTAGGGGCGCAGCCGTGACAGATCGTGGCGTTCGCCATGGAAGAGCACCGCCGACGGCGGCGACGCCGCCGGGTCCCCCAGGCGCGCCGCCGCCGCCGAACGCACGATGGCGAAGCTGTCGTCCTCCGACGCCTGCATCAGCACGCGGTGGTGCACGTCACGCTGCACGACCGAGTCGGCAAGGACCGTGCGCATCATCGCCGGTGATGTGGCGCCGATGAGCACGTGCACCCCCACGGCCGATCCGTGGACCATCACCCGGCGCAGGTCGGCGCCCGCGGTGGAGTCGACGAGCCCATCGCCCTCGGACTCGCGGGCCAGTGCTCGCACACGGTCGGGCTCGGCCAGCACCAGCAGGACCGTCGGCCTGGCCATGAGCTGACCAGCATCGAGCACGCGGCGCTCGGCCACCTCGGCCGCGGCGGCTGCCACGAGCGCAACCGCGTGCGATTCGCTCCGCCCGTACCGGGCCTCGACACCGATCGCGTCGAGATCGCCGGCGGCGCGCTCGAGCGTGGTACCGCCCGGTTGACCGGCGACGCTCCGGTCCGCGATCCACGCCCGCCACGACGTCGGCGCTTCCACGAGCGCAGCGCTGACGAGCGACGCCGCGAGCACCGCGGCGCGGGCGCCGTGGTCGCGTCCGACGACGACCAGGTGCTCGCCGGGCCTACGGCTCAGGAGCGCCACGGCGGCTCGACGCCCACCGTCCTCCACGCCGATCAGCAGCGGCACCGGCCGGTCGGCACGCACCCACTCGTCGAGCCCGAGACCGCCCGCCCTCAGCGGCGTGCGTGCCAACTCCTCGAGGAAGTCCGGGGCCCGCCAGCAGTCGTTGTGCAGCAGCTCGGCGAGGTACGGGTTGTCGAAGAGCTCAGGCGGCGCCGAGCCGTCGAGCACCACGGTCGCCGGTAGGCCGCGCCCGCCAGCCTCGGCTGCGGCGCGTTCGGCCAGCTCCGCCACCAGCTGCCCGCACCGTGCTGCGTCGAGCATCGCCAGCCGGCCGCCGCAACTCGACTCGTCGGCCCCGGCATGGTCGTTCGCCACCACACGGCCCGGTCGGTCGAGGAACGACGCGGCCAGCAACCGTCCTTCGACCCCGAGCTCTGTGGTGGCGGCCAGCTCGTCGGCTGCGAGCGGCAGCGCCCACCGCTGCTGCAACCGGGCGAACACCTCGCTGCGCCGCAACAGACCCTCGGCCCGAAACGAACGACCGGCGAGCACGAGGTGCACACCGACCGCCCCGCCGTGCTCGGCCAGCTCGAGCAGGTGCTCGGACGCGGAGCCATCGTCGCCGTCGAACAGCTGCTCGTAGCCATCGACCACCGCCACGTGGCGTGCGACGCGGTCGGGCCGGCCGCGGCTGCGGAAGGCACGGCGACGGCCGCGATATTCGTGCAGCGTCGCCACGCCGAAACGGGCGAAAAGCTCACGGCGCTCGCGAACGTCGGCGACCAGTTCGGCCAGAATGCCGCGCAGCTGCGCCGGTGTCGTGCGCAGGGAGACCAACGCCACGTGCGGGAGACCCTCGAACACCGCGAAGTCCGTGCCATGCCGATCGTCGACGAGCGACAGGTGGACATCGTCGGGTCGGTAGGTAACGGCGAGCGACGTCACGAGGTTCCGCAGGAACGTCGTGCGGCCCGCGCCCGGCATCGCCGCGAGCATCGCATGGTCGCACGGCCAGAACCGGTCGTCGCGGTCACCGAGCCACAGTTCGAGCGGGCCGCCGTCGCTCCGGCGCCCGAGCGGCACCGTCACCCGCTCGTCGGCTCGCCAGTTCCACCACGTCGCCGGGTCGCCGTGGATCCCGTCCCAGGGCAGCGACGCGTCGCGTGGTGGCATCGCCCGCAGGCGGTGCGCCACGACGTCGAACAGCACGCGCGGCGGCGCCTCGTCGAGCACCACGCCGCCCCGGTGGGCGCCGCACGTCGCAGCGAGCGACCCCAGCTCGAGCAGCACCACACCGTCGTCGCCGGACGGCTCCGCCTCTGGGCCGTGACCGGCCGGAACGTGGCGATGGACGACGAGGTGCACGCCTGCGGCCGGCCCACGCCGGCGCAGATCCTCGAGCGCCTCGACGGTGGTGGCGTCGTACGCCTGCGGGAAGTCCACCACGATCAACACGTGCTGGCGCTCGACCAGGCGGCCGGGCACGACGCCGGCGTGCTCGTCGGCGCCGCTGAGACGATCGACGTCGGCCACCGCATCGCGCACCGCCGAGGCGATGTCGGTCGGCGACGCGATGGCCGCCCCGAGGCTCGCCGCGCCCGGGAACGGCGTGACGCCGAGGGGGTCGAGCACGGTCATGCGGAGCTTCCCGTGGCCTGCCGCCGCGGCACGCAACACGATCGCCTGGAGCAGGCCGAGCGCCTCGGCCCGACGGGCCTCGTCACGGCTGACCAACTCGACGTTGCGACCGCTGCCCACGAAGGGCACCACGCACGGCAGCGCCAGAGCCGCCCCCGTTGCCGGGTCGAGCCACCGGCCGATCCGGATCTCGTCGGTGGAGGCTCCGCCCGGTTCCCACGCCGCCCACCGGTTCACGTCCCAGCCGCCGACGAGCACCGGCGCGGCCGTCTCGAGCGCATCGACGCCCGAGGCATCAGCGGCGAGCCGCTCGTCGAGCGCCCGCTGCGCGGAGGCGAGCGTCACGAGCGCACGGCCGGTGATGCGCGCCGCCTCGTCCTGGGCCGACTCGAGCTCGAGTCGGAGCCGATCGACCTCGGCCGCCTGACGGCGGTTGGGGCGACCTCGCAGCACCTGGCGCTGACTGACAGCCGCCGACAGCTCCCGCAGGCGCCGTTCGCACCGCTCCACGTCCGCTCGCACCTCGACCAGGGCCGCCGCGCCGCCTGCGATCCCTTCGCCGTCGACGACCGACGCGTCGTCGCTCGGCGCACCCGTCGCTCGTCCCACCGCGTCGAACGCATCCGTGGCGCTCTCCTCGCCTCCCGACCGACGTGCGGCGGTGCGTCGGCCCAAACGCACGATCCGTTCCCTGAGGCCGTCGATCTCGTCGGCCTGGACGCGGACCTGCTCACGATGATCGAGCAGTGCCGCACCCGCCGTCGCCAGCACGGACGGCACCGCCGCCGTCGCACCCGACCGACGGGCGACGGGCCCCGGCGTGTCCGGACGCGTCGGTGACACCTGCGGGGGCAGCGGCGGCAGAGGCGGCAGCTCGGCGAGCGTCGCCCGTGCCTCGCCCGGCCGCGGGAGCGCCGTCACGACGACGCCTCTGCCAGCACCTGGTGGGGTGCGTCGTCCGTCCACGTGCGGCCGGAAGCGGTCCACGTGATGCCCGGATATCGACCCGAAGGCTCGACGGTGAGACCGATCGTCGTCGATTGGTGCCACCGCACGGTCACCGACGTCGTGGCACCGCGTTCGAGCGTGACGACCTGACCGATGACACGGGTGGCGCCGTCGGCATGGTCCACGAGCAACGCCGGGCCGCCGTCGATGGCCACCTCGGTCGCCGATCCCGGCACGTTGACGGTCAGATAGCCCGCGTACCGGCCGTACGGGCCCTCTGCGAACGGCCCGGCGATGTAGCGCGACTCGCCGCTCGGTACCTGGTTCGCCAGGTCGACCCGCACCGCCACCTCTAGCGTCCCCGCATCGATCGGCGTCACCGTCACCGCCCCCTTCACGTCGAGAAACCAGTCGAGCTTGTTCGCACCGCGGTTCTGGACCGACACGAGGAGAGAATCGGGTTGCAGCACCCCACCGGCGCCCAAGGCCGTCCACGTGCGCTGCATCGTCACATCCCCCGACCAGGCGAGCAGGTGCCGCCCACGCGTGGCGGTGGCCAGCCCGTCGAGCATGCCCGTCCAGTCCTCGCCACCGTCGAGCGCGCGGGTGGCGACCAGGCCGCCGAGTGCCGCCATGCGATCCCGACGGGCGTCGCCCGTAGCGGGCGCCTCGTTCGTGACCCCGATGTACTGGTCGTGGAGCAGCGTGCGCGCCAACGAAGCGCGGTCGAGGCCCGTGCCGTCGAGCGCCGTCGGGCCGAGCGCGTCGACCAGGCTCTGCATGCCGGCGACGTCGAGGAGGATCACCCCGTCGACCGAAGCGCCGGTGGCGGCCTTCCACTGGGCGGCGAGGAGCGTGCCGACCTGGTCGAACGATGGCGACACGACCGCCGTGCGCAGGTCGGCCTGTGGCTCGACGAACCCCCACGGGCCCGCGAGCTGTTCCGGCACCCCCACGCCGTCGGGTACCGCGACGGAACCGGTCCACGTCCAATCGCCGATGGTCGGCCGGCCGTCGTTGAGGGTGAGGGTCGCGACGGCGAGCGGCGCGCCTGCTCCGGCGCCCATCTCCGCGTTGTTGGCGGCGGCCAGCAGCAGCGTGCGATGGCCCGTGACGAGCGCCTGCAGCCCCGGAAGCGCGACGGCCGCCCGATCCAGCGTCGGTTTGACCCGTTCGAGCTGTGCGGCCACCTCGGAACGGGCCGAGCCGATCGACGACACGAGCCCGTCGCTCGGTCCGAGGTCGGCGTGGGTCACCAAGTCGTCGAAGCGATCGACGGCGCGCCCGGCGGTGTCGACGAGCGTGCGAAGGTCGCGGGCGCCCGGGGTGAGCCGCACCAGACGGACCTCGGAGCCCGTCACCTGCGCCGCCTGCAGGAAGCCTTCGGGCACCGACGTCAGCGAGCGCGCCGCGTCGATCTGGCGCCCGACCACCGGCAGCAGGCCGAGCGGGCGCAACCACGCCGAACCGAGGCGAACACGGAGTCGGGCGGTCGACCCCGCGAGCCGTTGGATGTCCGGCGACGACTCGCCCTTCAGCAGCGCCCGCACCGATCCCGACAGGTCCACGCGGTCGAGATCGTGCCGCAGAGCGGCGGCGTCGGCCCGCGCCGCGAGCAGCACCTGCGTCACCCGAACGCCGTACCCCACGGCGAGCGCGAGGATTCCGAGCGCCACCCATCGCCGCCCGCGGTGCCGCCCGCGGCGGTGGGTCGTCGTGCGACGCACCGGACGCGGGCCAGCGTGCCGCTCCGCGGCGAGGGGAGGCGGCAGGCTCACGCGGTGCGACCGCGCCGGGTCCGCCGCCGGCGACGGCGGAACGCGACTCCGCCGAACAGCGCAGCCGACGAGCTACCGAACGACGCCGTCCGCACCACATCGCGGCGCGTGACGACCGCAGCCACTCCTCGGCGAGCGACCGTGCTCGTCGTCGTCGACGCCGGACGGGTCACCCGTTCGGCGAGGACGTCGTTGCCGCTGCGACCCTCGTCCCGCCGGGTGGTCGGGGTCGTGGGCTTCGTGGGCGGCGTGGGCGGGATGACGTGGCCGTAGTGCGCGGTCACGCCGTCCTCGCCCTCGTCGCCCTCGCCGTTCCCGTTCCCGTTGCCGTTGCCGTTGCCGTCCTCGTTCCTGCCATCGTCGGAGCTGTGCGGGCGTGTTTCCGTGGTGGTCTTCGCCTTCCCGTCGTCGTTCTTCGACGAAGAGGACCCCGAAGGTCCAGTACCGGCCCAAACTGGTCGAGGCGCGATCCCGAGGACCACGCCGACGATCATGGCCGCCGCTGCCGAGCGCATCACTGAGCGCATTAGTTGGACCTTCCGCCGCGCGAACTGTTAACGAAAGGATATGGAAGGTGAGCGCAACTTGCGCCCGGCTTGAATCCCCCAGGAGATTTCCGCGATGACCGACCGAACGCCGTCCCTCGTCGTGGTGTGCACAGCCAACCTGTGCCGCTCGCCGATGGCTGCCGCCCTGCTCGCACTGGCGCTCGGACCGGGCGCGGCGGTGCGCTCGGCCGGCCTCGACGCCGACCCGGGTCGCCGACCGACCGACGACGTCGTGCAGACGATGGCGGCACGCGGCATCGACCTTCGCGACCACCGCAGCCGAGCGCTCGACGCCGACACGATCGCCGGCGCCGACGTCGTGCTCACGATGACCAGGGAACACGTTCGCCGGATCGCCGTGGCCCACAGCGGGAGCTTCCCTCGCACGTTCACCCTCCGCGAGCTCGTCCGGCGTGCCGGCGACACGGGACGACGGCCGCCCGACGCAACCCTGCAGGAGTGGCTCGCGCTCGTCGGTCGCGACCGCAAGGCGACCGACCTGCTCGGCGGCGACCCGGCCGACGACATCGCCGACCCCTACGGCCACGGGCCCGCCGCACACGAGCGCGCGGCCATCGACCTGGCGTCCGCCGTCGACGCCTTCGTCGGTCTGGCGTTCCCAGGCAGCAGCGCCCCACCCGGCGTTCGTTGACCACGCGGCCCCGACCTACGACGCGCCGTCCGCCGGCGCGCTTGCGGTCGGCGCCACCGTCGCTCCACAGTCGCGGGTGCCCGCAGCCGGCGGGCGGACGAGGGGGTTCGCACCATGGCAGGTCGCTTGGAGGGCAGGGTCGCGCTGATCACGGGCGGGGCCAGCGGCATCGGCGAAGGGACGGTGCGGCGCTTCGTCGAGGAAGGCGCCCGTTGCCTGGTCGTCGACCTGCAGGACGACCGGGGCCGTGCGCTGTGCGCCGAGCTCGGTGACGCGACCGCCTACCAGCGCGCCGATGTGGGCCGCGAAGACGACGTGGCCGCCGCCGTGGCCGCCGCCGTCGCCACGTTCGGTCGGCTCGACATCATGTTCAACAACGCGGGCATCCTCGGCGCGATCGGCCCCATCGCCGAGATCGAGGGCGCGGCGTGGCAGCGCTCCATCGACGTGCTGCTCTCCAGCGTCTTCTACGGGATCAAGCACGCCGCCCAGGTGATGATCCCGCAGGGCTCCGGCGTCATCCTCAACACGGCATCGACCGCCGGCGTGCGCGCCGGGCTCGGCCCCCACGTCTACACGGCGGCCAAGCACGGCGTGGTGGGCCTCACCCAGTCGGTGGCCACCGAGCTCGGCAAGTACGGCATCCGCGCCAACGTGATCGCCCCGGGCGGCACCGTCAGCGGGCTGACCGCCAAGCTCGTCACCGGCGACGCCGACGCCACCGACGCCGCCGCCAAGCTCATCGGCTCGCGCGGGCCGCTCGGTCGGGCCGGTCTCCCGAGCGACATCGCCAACGCCGCGCTGTACCTGGCGTCCGACGAGGCCAGCTACGTCACGGGCCATGTGCTGGTGGTCGACGCCGCCGGCGAGGTGATCGGCGACCGGAACCACCGCTTCGTCGAGATGGGTGCCCAGCTCGAGCAGGGCCGGGCGGTGCCGGGCGCATGACGGGCACCGCTCCCCTGCCCGCCGCCGCCGACATCGAGCTGGTGCTGGCCAACGGCTGCCTGCGTACGCCCGACCTGGCCGCCCGGTGCGCCGCCGCCGCGTCGGCGGGCTTCACCCTCCTCGGCTGGTGCGGGCGCGAGTTCGCCCGCTACCGCAGCGAGGGGTGGACCGACGCCGCGATGGCCGCCGTGGTGCGCGACCACGGCCTGTCGCTCATCGAGATCGAGACGATCGCCGGGTTCGCCGACGCCGGCGCCGGCACCAGCGGTGACCCGGCCCGCGCCCGTCACGCCGGCAGGGGGGCGCGCGAGGCGATGTACGCCATGGCCGAGGTGTTCGGGGCCCGCTACGTGCAGGCGGTGGGCAGTTTCACGGGCCCGCTGGAGGACGACGTCGTCGAGGCCTTCGCCCGGCTGTGCGACGAGGCCGCCGAACACGGCCTCGACGTGGCGCTCGAGTTCGTGCCGTGCACCAACATCGCCGACGCCGGCACTGCGCTGCGCATCGTCACCGAGGCCGGGCGCCGCAACGGCGGCCTGTGCGTCGACGTGTGGCACCACACGCGCGGCGCCAACGACCCGGCGCTCATCGACGCCATCCCCGCCGAGCGAGTCGTGATGATCCAGCTCGACGACGGCCCGATCGTGCCGCGTCACCCGGACTTCCTCACCGACACGATCGCCAACCGGGACCTGCCGGGCGAGGGCGAGTTCGACCTCACCGGCTTCCTGGGCACGCTGTGGCACAACGGTGCCCGCGCCCCGGTGTCGGTCGAGATCCTGTCCGACGCCCTGGCGGCGCTCCCCCTCGACGAGGCGGCCCGTCGCATCGCCGAGGCCACCCACCGGGTGATCGCCACCGCGCTGGCGGACACATGAGGGCCGTGAGCCCGAAGGGCGACCGTGCGGCCCTGCGGCAGCCGCACGCGCTGCGATGGCTGAACCAGGCCATCTTCGGCCAGGGCGCTCCCGACCGGACGGCCGCCATCGCCGAGGCCCTCGACCCGCTGCCGGACCGCGACGTCCGCCTGCTCGTCCTTCTCTCGGACGGCCTGGCGTTCGCCGAGATCAGCCAGGAGCTCGGCATCCGGGTCGGCGCCGTCCCGATCGCCCGTCGCCGCGTGCTCGGCCAGCTCCGGGTGGCGCTCACCGAGTGAGGGTCCGCTCGTCTGGGGAGCCCTGGCCACCGTCCGAGTGGCTGCGACTCCCCAAAGCCGGAACGGCCGTGCACCCGCTGATCAGCTCTTCGACAGGAACGCCTCGTCCTCGTCGCTGAAGGTGAGCGACAGCTCGTCGGCCAGCCCGCGGTGGCCCGACAGGTCGGGGTCGGCGTCGACGATGGCGAACGCCGCCTCGCGGGCGTGGGCCACCAGGTCGCGGTCCCGCCGCAGCGACGCCAGCTTCAGGTCGCTTCGCCCCTTCTGCGCCGTGTCCATGATGGTGCCCTCGCCGCGCAGGTCGAGGTCGACCTCGGCCAGCTCGAACCCATCGGTCGACGCCACGAGCGCCTCGACGCGCGGGTTCGGATCCATCGAGCCCGTCAGCAGCCAGCACCGCGACGAGATGGCGCCGCGTCCGACGCGGCCGCGCAGCTGGTGGAGCTGGGCGATGCCGAAGCGGTCGGCGTCGAGGATCACCATCACCGTGGCGTTGGGAACGTCGACGCCGACCTCGATCACGGTGGTGGCCACCAGCACGTCGAGCTGGCCGGAGCGGAACAGGTCCATCGTCTGCTCCTTCTCGGCCGACGTCAGCCGGCCGTGGAGCAGGCCGATGCGCAGCCCCTGCAGCACGTCGTAGCGCAGCAGGTCGTACGTCTCCTGGGCCGAGGCCACCTCGAGCTTCTCGCTCTCGTCGATCAACGGGCACACCACGTAGGCCTGCTGGCCCTCGGCCACCGCCTCACGCACGTCGGCCCACGCCTCCACCTGGTCGAGCGGGCCGGCGGCCCAGCGCGTCGTGATGGGTGTGCGCCCGGGCGGCAGCTCGTCGAGCACGCTCACGTCGAGGTCGCCGTACACCGTCATGGCGGCCGTGCGTGGGATCGGGGTGGCGGTCATGACCAGGACGTCGGGCACCGTGCCGCCGGCCGCCTCGCCCTTGGCCCGCAGCGCGGCGCGCTGCTCGACCCCGAAGCGGTGCTGCTCGTCGATGACGACGACGCCGAGGCTCCTGTACACCACGGCGTCCTGGATGAGCGCGTGGGTACCGATCACCAGATCGACGGAACCGTCGGCCAGGCCGGCCAGGATCTCGCGGCGCTCACCGCTACCGGCCCGACTCGTGAGCAACGCCACGTGCAGCGGGCGGTCACCGAACAGGTTGCCCGGGTCGGGCACCGTCACGCCGGCCAGCAGCGCCCGCACACCGGTGGCGTGCTGCTCGGCGAGCACCTCGGTGGGCGCCATCAACGCCCCCTGATGGCCACCCTGCACGGCGGCGAGCAGCGCCGTGACGGCCACCACCGTCTTGCCCGCGCCCACGTCGCCCTGCAGCAGGCGGTGCATCGGCTTGGAGTCCGCCAGATCGGCACCGATCTCGGCGATCACTCGCCGTTGGGCGCCGGTGAGCGGGAACGGCAGCGAACCATGGAACCGTTCGACGAGCCCGCCCTCGACGACGTGGCGGATGCCGACGGCGTCGCGCTCCAGTGCGCGCTTGCGCAACACGAGCACGAGCTGGACGCGCAACAGCTCGTCGAAGGCCAGACGCTGCCGGGCCGACGCCATCTCGTGCATCGTCTCGGGAAGGTGGATGGTGCGGATCGCCCGTTCGCGATCGACGAGCCCGTTGCGGGC
>JANPGL010000125.1:0-5011 GCA_031423915.1 Actinomycetes bacterium
GTCGAGCGCCGCGAGTGCGTCCAGCGCCGCCTGCACCCGCGTGCGGGCCGACACCCCTGCGGCCGCGGCGCGACGGTGGTCAGCGAGCGTCCAGCCGGTCATGACGCTGCACTCTGGTGCGGGCGCGTGTCCGAGGCGTGCCGGCGATGTTTCGTGTCGGCACGGGATCGCTGAACGAAGTCTGTGCTCCGACTGAAGCGCGTCGGCCGGACGCGCTCAGGCCAGCTTGAGGAACATCTTCTGGACGTCCTCGATGGCGTAGCCCTCGCTGGCGGCGCGCTCGGGGTCCGAGACGCACCACGTGAGGCCGGCGGCCACCAACAGGAAGCCCGTCTGCTCGAGTGCCTTGGTGACCGCAGACAGCTGGGTCACGACCTCGCGGCAGTCACGGCCCTCGGTGAGCATCTGCTGCACGCCGCGCACCTGTCCTTCGGCCCGTCGCAGGCGCCGCATCAGGTCTTTGACGGTGTCTTCGGGCAGCTCCACGGGGTTCCCCTCTCCAGGGCAGCAGATGATAGCAGATACCCATGGGGGTACCGTTTCGGACCGTCACGCGGGCAGGGCGGCGATCGCCGCGGCCAGCTTCTCGGCCGCCTCGGCGGCCACCGGGGCGAACGCGGGATCGGTCATCAGCGCCCGTGGGTCCATGGCGCTGACCCGGGTTCCCGTAGCCGTCGCCGACAGCACGACGTTGCACGGCAGCAACAGGCTGACCCGCTCGTCGATCTCGAGGGCGCGGTGGGCGAACCCGGGGTTGCACGCGCCGAGGATCTTCATCGGCGCACGATCCACACCGATCTTCGCCTTCAGCGTGGCGGCGACGTCGATCTCGGTGAGCACGCCGAAGCCCTGGGCCGCCAGGCTCTGGCGCACGGCAGCTTCGGCCTCCTGCATCGACAGCGAGGTGGTGGTCTCGATGGCGTCCATGTCAGGCCTTCGCCTGCACCGACGAGGGGGCGAAGCGGGCCAGGCCCAGTTCGCTCTCGATAGCCCGACGCGGCCGGGCGCCGACGAGCTGTTTGGTGAGCTTGCCGCCCTCGAACAGGCCGAGGGTCGGGATGCCCTGCACGTGATAGCGGGCGGCCACCTCAGGGTTGGCGTCGACGTCGACCTTGACGAGTTTGACGGCCCCTGCGTAGGTCGTGGCCAACGCCTCCAGTTCAGGAGCGACCGTGCGGCACGGCCCGCACCACGCGGCCCAGAAGTCGACCACGACGGGCACGGACGACTGCAGGACCTCGCGCTCGAAGGTGGCCAGATCGTTGGCGGCAACGGCGGTGGACATGATGTTTCCCTTCCCGCGACCGGCTCGGCGTTCGGCCGGCGCAAACGCTACAACGTATACCCCCACCCGTATATTCCGCAGCCGGTGCGGGCCGATCAGGCGTCGATGGTGATGTGCCGCTCCTCGAACAGCCACCGGCCGCCGACCTTGCGGAGCTTGTCCCGGTAGATGCCGGTGCTCCCCACGACCGACGGGGGCTTGCCGACGGACAGCGCCAGCAGGTAGCACGTCATGGTCGCCCGGGTCCCGTCGCCCTCGATGAGCAGGTTGGCGTTCCAGTGGCGGGCGTGGCCCTTGGCGGCGCCGTAGTGCACCGTGGCGTACGCCTTCAGCGCATCGGCGCCCTCGTGGCGGCCGCCGAACAGGCTCCCGTCCGGAACGCCGGAGCACTCGAACGCGCCGTCGGGCAGGAAGCAGCCGGCCCATCCCTCGGTGTCGCCCAGGTCGATGGCCAGGTTGTACCGGGCGAGGAGCTGGCGGATCTCCTCGTGATCGAGCGCGGTCAATGCCATGTGTCGTCTCCCCTGTCGTCCCCGCCGGTCACCCTAACGGCCGCGGCGCTCGGGTGGCCCACGCCGGGCTCAGGCGCGTGCGGGCAGGCCGTGCTCGGCCCGGAGCGCGTCGAACTCGGTCAGGAAGCGGCCACGCAGTGCGCCCTTCTCGTCGGCCGGGGCGAAGCTGGCGTCGATGGCGCCCAGGCTGAAGTCCTCCATCGTCTCGAGGTCGTAGCCGAACGCGGCGTGCACCGCCTCGTACTCGTCGGCGATGTCGAAGCGCATCATCCCGGGGTCGTCGCTGTTGATCGTCACGCGCACGCCGGCGGCCCGTTGACGTTCGAGCGGATGGGACGCGACGTCGGGGACGACGTTGGCGATGACCACGTTCGAGGTCGGGCACACCGTCAGCGGGATGCCGGCATCGACGACACGCGCCGTCAGCTCGGGATCGTCGAGCAGGCGGAACCCGTGATCGATCCGCTCCGCGCCGAGCACGTCGACGGCGATGGCGATGTGCTCGGCCGGGCCGTCCTCACCGGCGTGGCACGTGCGACGCAGCCCGGACGCGGCGGCGGCCCGGAACGCCGGGGCGAACGCCCGGTGGTCGATGCCCCGCTCGACCGAGTCGGCGCCCATGCCGACGAGTTCGTCGCGGTCGCACGACGCCGCGAACGCCGCCATCTCCAGCGCGTGGGCCGGCCCCGACGGCTTGTCGATGTCGAGCATCATCCGGCAGCGGATGTCGAGGTCGGCGTGGGCCGCCGCCAGCCCCGCCCGGATGCCGGCCCACACCGTCTCGATGGGCACACCGAAGCGCAGCACGAACCCCGGCGAGAAGAACATCTCGCGGTAGCGCACCCCAGCGGCGGCGCCGTCGGCCAGCGCCTCGTACGTGATGCGGGCGAAGTCGTCGGCCGTGACCAGGCTGCGGCAGATCACGTCGTAGATCCGGAGGAACTCGCCGAGATCGGAGAACACGAACAGGTCGTTCGGGTCGGCCACCGGGAGCTCGACGCCGTTGCGCGCCGCCAGCGCGGCGATCGTGGCGGCCCGCGCCGCGCCCTCGACGTGGCAGTGGAGCTCGACCTTGGGCAGGCGGCGGACGTGGGCGGCGGCGGCGACGGTCATGGCGCCGACGCTAGCCAGCGAATGGTTTCGAGCGGATGAAACGCGTGACGTGCCACGGCACGCGAGGATGACCGCCGATGGAACCCGACACGACGGTCTCGCCCGTGCGCGTCGGCCTGGTGGGAGCCGGGCCGTGGGCGCAGATGGTGCACGCTCCGATGCTGGCGGCCGGGCCGAACACGACCCTGGTGGGCGTGTGGGCGCGCCGACCGGAGGCCGCCGCCTCACTGGCCGCTGCCCACGGCACCGTGGCGTTCGACCGTGTCGAAGCGCTCTACGACGCCTGCGAGGCCGTCGCCTTCGCCGTGCCGCCCGACGTGCAGGCGACGATGGCGCTCGATGCCGCCCGGTCCGGCAGGGCGCTCCTGCTGGAGAAGCCCATCGGAATGGATCTGGCCGGCGCCGAGCGCTTGGCCGACGCCGTGGGCGAGGCCGGCGTGGCGTCGCTCGTGGTGCTGACGTTCCGGTACGCCGCGACCGTGCGGGCGTTCCTCGACGAGGTGCGCGGTCGCACCCTCGTCGGCGGTCGGGGCCACTTCCTGCAGGGCGCGTTCCTCGGCGGGCACTTCGCCACGCCGTGGCGTCTGGAGCACGGACCGCTCCTCGACCTGGGCCCGCACATCCTCGACCTGCTCGACGCCGCCGCCGGGCCGATCGTCGGCATCCGGGCGCACGGCGACGCCTCGCGCTGGATCGGGCTGCTCGTCGACCACGCCTCCGGCGTCGCCACCGAGGCGTCGCTCACGGGCTGGTCGGGTACGCCGATGTCGGCCGGTGTAGAGCTGCACACCGCGGACGCCGTGTACTCGCTCGACTGCGCCACGGCCGCCGGCCCCGACACGATGGCCACGATCGCCGCAGAGTTCGCCCACGCCGTGCGCACGGGTGAACCGCACCCGGTCGACGTCCATCGCGGTCTGTACGTGCAGCGGTGGCTGCACGCCGCACTCGACGACCTCGGTCGCCACCCGACCTGACGGACGTCACCGACCGGACGTCACCGACCGGACGTCACAGTGAACGGGCCAGCGCGGCGGCCTGGTGGATGGCCGGCATGATGCCGTTCGTACCCGTGACGTCGCCGACGAGGTGCACCGGCCGGCCGGCCGCCTCCAGGTGCTGCGCCAGCTCCCGGTTCGGGTGGTTGAACGTGACGAGCACGACGGTGCGGGCCGGCACCGTGCGACGGCGCTCGGTGAACGGCACGCCGATCACCACCTCGTCGGCGCCGATGGCCTGCAGGTAGTGACCGCCGACGAAGTCGAAGTCGCCCGACATCAGCCGCTCGCGGGCCGCCTCGACCGTGGCGGGCGGGTACGGCAGCGTCGCCCCGATCCCTTCGTACCGGCTGATCATCGTGACGTGCGAGCCCGTCGCCAGCAGGGCGTCGGCCACCGAGATGGCTTCGAACGAGCCGGTGTCGTCGAACACGACGCACGGGCCCTGCACGTCGGCCCGGCCACCGAAGCCGAACACGTCCCACGACGTGTAGACGTGGGGCTGGTCGAAGCCGGCGACCGGCGACACCGGCGTGGCCAGTTGGAACCCGTCGCGGCGGGGCGTGCCGCCGGTGGCCACGATCACCTCGTCGGCGCCGACCTCGTCGACCACGTCGGGGTCGACGGCCGAGCCGAGCCGGATCGTCACACCGAGCCGCTCGCACTCGCCCGCCAGCCACTCGGTGATGGCGCCGATGTCGGCCCGGTGCGGACCGCGCGCCGCGATGGTCACCTGGCCACCGAGGCGGCGGGTCATCTCGTGCAGCTCGACGGTGTGGCCCCGCAGGGCGGCCGTGCGGGCGGCCTCGAGCCCGGCGGGACCGCCGCCGACCACGAGCACCTTGCGCGGGTTGGCGGCGCGCCCGCTCGGCTCGAAGCTGACGGTCGTCTCGGCCGCCGCGGCCACGTTCACGACGCAGCTCAGCTTGCCGGTCGACATGAGCTGCCCGACGCAGCCGATGCTGGTGCCGATGCACGGGCGGATGCGATCCTCCTCGCCGCGCCGCGCCTTGTTCACCAGCTCCGGGTCGGCGATGAGGGCCCGAACCATCGACACCATGTCCGCCGCGCCGCTCGAGACGATGTGGCTGGCGTGATCGAGC
>JANPGL010000126.1:0-3282 GCA_031423915.1 Actinomycetes bacterium
ACGAGCGGCCCTCGGCGATGCGTCGCGGTGCCCTCAGGGACTGTCGGGCCCCGCTTGCCCCCGATCGGTACCCCGCCCGATCGAGGGGAAACCAGCGGTCGGCTCCAGGCGGCTCAGCCCTCGTTGTCGCCGTGGCCGTCCTTGTCGTCGCCGCGGACCTTCCAGCCCGTGATCTCGAGGATGACGCCGTGGTCGGCCACATCGGAGGCCGACACCGGGTCGGTCATCGACGTGACGTTGTGCTGGACGCTCACGAACAGGTGCTCACCGTCGTTCGTGAAGATCGGGCCCGTCCACTCGGCGCCCTCCGGGTGGATGGCGGTGCCACGGTCGTTCAGCGACGCCACCTTCACGCAGCCGTCCGACTGGTCGTCGACGTCGGCGCCGTCGGCCAGGCAGAGGAACATGTCGTTGTTCTTCGACACCTCGTTGAACGCGATGTCGCTGTCCTCGGCCATCAGCCAGCGACCGTTCGAGCCGTACTGCGGCGCGATGTTGTCGGTCATGGCCATGTCTGCGCTGCCGACCACGAAGAACTGCACCTCGGGCACGGCCGAGCCGGCGAGCGAGGTCGCCAGCGTGCCGTCCGAGATGCAGATCGTCTCGCCCCAGTTGTGGTCGGCGAACTCGTTGCCGGTGTTGTTGCCGCACACCTTCACGTTGCCCTGGGCCAGCGCCCACGGGTCGACCTCGAGGTCCTCGGGCCGGTAGTAGCCGTTGAGCTTCAACGACACCGTGGCGGCCCGCAGGTCCACGTTGGCCGCGCACGGCGTGGCGGTGCCGTCGCTGCACACCTTCAGCCACTGGCCGCGGCCCGTCTGCGTACCCTGGCCGCTGTCGGCCGGGGTGCGCTTGCCGAGCTGCAGCCCGAACACCGAACCCGACGCCAGCGGCGACGCCGCCAGGCTCGTGACGGGCGCGGTGCCCGCGTACGGGGTGGTCGGCACGAACTTGAAGTACGCCCCACCGGGCGTTCCGGTGCCCGGGCGGTTCTCGTCGCCGTAGTACATGACGCCGTTCGGCAGTAGGCCGTGGCCCTCGAACGACAGGCGCCCGAGCGCCGTGCGCCGCACCAGGTTCGCCGCGCCGGTGCCGCCGCTGAACGCGCCGGTCGTCCGGTCGAGTGCGACGCCCGTGGTGCCCATCGGGTCGATCAGCTCGTACGTCTGGCCGGTGGTGCCGCTCTCTTCGCTGAAGATGATCGTGCCCCACGCCGTGCGGCGGATGCCGTCGCACGAGTTCGTGCCCGTCACGATCGTCTCGGCGACGCCGGTGGCGATCGAGATGCGCTGCACGCCGGCACGCGTCGGCCCTTCCTCGTTACAGCTGATCAGGTAGGTGGGCTTGTCGCTGTTGGGCCAGAACGCCATCTGGTCGGTCCGGGTGCCCGCGGTCGTGCTCACGACCCGGGCCTTCAGGCCCTTGGCCAGCGTCACCAGCTTGGTCGGGTCGGCCACCGCCGTGGCCTTGTCGACCGCGGCGGTCGACGACTCGACGAGGGGCTTGCCCACCCCGAACAGATCCTCGCTCTGGCTGCGCAGGCCTGCGTCACGCCGCAGGCCCACGTCGAAGCCGCCACCCGCCACAGCCACGCCCGCACCCGCCAGGATGCCGGCGGCGATCACGCCGCCGACGACCATGCGTCGATTCATCAGGAGACCCCTTTGTCACGACGGGGGATCGTCGGCGGGATGCCGACGTTCGTAGCCCCCGTCGGGGTCCAGGCTGCGCCCACCCGGTGAACTCGAATGGTGCGTCGGGTGGACGTCAGGTGTCGTCCACGCCAAGTCTGGGCCGCGGCGCCGAGCCGGTCAGCGCACCTGGTTGTCGCGGGCGACCGTCGCCGGGTCGACGCCGCGGGTCTTGGCGTCGGCCAGCATGCGGGCCTGACCCAGCCAGTCCTCGCGCTCGACCCGGGCGTCATGGAAGCCGGGCAGGATGTCCTGCACCTGCTGCACGCTCAACCCGGCCAGCTGCTGGAACGTGGTGACCCCGGCGTCCACCAGCAGCTTCTCCAGCGCCGGGCCGACGCCCACGATCAGCTGCAGGTCGTCGGGCGTCGTCGCCACCGCCACCGCCAACGAACCGGCGGTCGACGCGAACCCCTGCACGGGCGGAAGGTCCGACGCCTGGGAGCCGAGCCGGCGCTCGCCCTCCTCGATGGCCTCGAGCAGGTGCATCGAGATGTCGGCCACCTTCACCTGGTCGTCCTCGACACCCTGCGCCTTCACGCCGTCGTCCAGCATGATGTAGCAGAACGGGCAGGCGGTGGCGACGCGGGTGGCCCCCGTCGAGATGGCCTCCTGCGCCCGCTCGTCGTTGACCTTCTTGCCCGTCGACTCCTCCATCCACATGCGGGCGCCACCGGCGCCGCAGCACATGCCCTTCGTGCCGTTGCGGCCCATCTCGATGATCTGCACGCCCTTCAGCGAGCCGATCACCTTGCGGGGCGCCAGGTACACGTCGTTGTGGCGGCCGAGATAGCACGAGTCGTGGTACGTCACGCGTTCCTCGAGCGTCGCCATCGACACGTCGAGCTTGCCCGACTCGATGAGCTGCTCGAGCAGCTGCGAGTGGTGCACCACCTCGTAGTTGCCGCCCAGCTGCGGATACTCGTTCTTCAGGGTGTTGAAGCAGTGGGGGCACTGGGTGATGATCTTGCGCACGCCCATGCCGTTGAGCATCTCGACGTTGGGCATGGCCAGCATCTGGAACAGGTACTCGTTGCCCGAACGGCGGGCCGAGTCACCGGTGCACATCTCCGACGGGCCGAGGATGGCCACGTCGACGCCGGCCCGCTTCAGCAGCTTGGCCATGGCCTGGGTGACCTTGCGGTTCTTGTCGTCGAACGAACCGGCACAGCCGACCCAGTAGAGGTATTCGGAGGTGATCGGCTGCCCGGGGTCGACGATGGTGACGCCATCGAGGCCCTTGGCCCAGTCGCCGCGCTCACCCTGGGCCATGCCCCACGGGTTGCCCTGGTTCTCCATCGCCCGGTAGGCGTTGCCGAGCTCGGCCGGGAAGTTGCTCTCCATCAGCGACAGGTAGCGGCGCATGTCGAGGATCTTGTCGAGGATCTCGATGTTGACCGGGCACACCTCGTCGCACGCCCGGCAACTGGTGCAGCTCCAGATCTCCTCGGCAGTGATCCGCTCGAACAGCGAGTTCGACGAGATCGTGATCTCCGCGTCGGTGCCGATCGGCGGGCTGACGTGGCCGTGCGCCGCTGTGGCGGCCATCACCTCGCCGGTCTTCAGCACGATCTCGCGGGGGTCGAGCGGC
>JANPGL010000127.1:0-16015 GCA_031423915.1 Actinomycetes bacterium
CCGCACCAGCGGCTCGTGGATCGCACCGTTGTCAGTGGCCTCGGCCACCATCAGCTTGTACTCCTCCACGAAGCGGCGGTAGCCGGTGGTGGCGCTCATGCCGCGCTCGAACGCCAAGGTCGAGTTCGCCACCTTCCAGCCTTCGTTCACGCCGCCGACCACGTTCTCCTTCGGGCATCGGGCGTCGTCGAAGAACACCTCGCAGAACTCCGCCGTCCCGTCGGGCTGCACGATGCCGCGCACCTCCACGCCCGGCTGGCGCATCGGCACCAGCAGGTACGAGATCCCCTTGTGCTTGGGTGCATCCGGGTCGGTCCGCGTGAGCAGGAAGCAGTAGTCGGCGTGGTGACCGCCGGTGGTCCAGACCTTCTGGCCGTTGATGACCCACTCGTCACCGTCGAGCGCCGCCGAGGTCTTCAACGACGCCAGGTCGGAGCCCGAGTTCGGCTCGCTGAAGCCCTGGCACCAGCGCATCTCGCCCCGCAGGATCTTGGGCAGGAACTCGCGCTTCTGCTCCTCGCTCCCCCACTGCAGGATGGTGGGTCCGACCAGGGTGTCGCCGAAGAAGTCGGCCCGCAGCGGGGCCTTCGCCCGGGCGAACTCCTCGGCGAGCACGACGCCTTGCATCGTGGTGAGGCCCTTGCCGCCGTACTCGGTGGGCCAGGTGGCGCAGATCCACCCGCCGGCGTACAGCTTGCTCGGCCATTCGGCGTTGAACGCGGCGCGTGCCTCGCCGCTCAGCTCGAAGCCGTCGTCGAACCAGCCAGCCGGCAGGTTGTCGGTGAGCCACGAGCGGATCTCGGCGCGGAACGCCTCGGCTTCCGGGGGGTAGGCAAGGTCCATGCCGGGCATGGTGCCTTCGACTTGACCCGCGGGTCAAGGCGGAGCGCCGTCAGCTCCCGGACGGGCTCGTGACGACCCGGTCGGCCCAGCCCCCGACCTCCAGCACCGACCCGTCGTCGAGCGCCACCAGCGCCGCCACACCGGCCCTCGCCAGCAGGTCCGTCCCGCGATCCGGGCCGGCGACGAGCGCCGACTTGGCCAAGACCTCCGCCCACCACGCCTGGGGCGCCACCACCGAAACCGTGTGGATCGGCGACCGCGACGGCGACCCCGTGCCCGGATCGATGAGGTGGTGCAGCTCGGCGCCCGCACGCGTCCAGCGCCGCAGCTTTCGAGTCGACGTCACCACCGCCTCGTCTCCCAGCCGCACCGGCACCACGTGCCCGGTGGCCACCGGGTCGTCGACGCCGAGCACCCACCCGTGCGCGGTCGGGGCGCGGCCGGCGACGCGCAGGTCGCCTCCGAGGTTCACGCAGGCTCCGGCCGCACCGGCGCGGCGCAGCTCGGTGACGACGAGATCCGCGGCCAGGCCCTTGCCCACGCCGCCCGGGTCGAGCCGCACACCCGTCGGCAGCTGCACCGTGCGCAGTTCGGGCACGAGAACCACCCCCGCCGGCCCCGGCACCGGCATCGGCGGGCGCGGCGGTACGCCGGCCCGGTGCACCGAGCAGTCGGCATCGGTGAACGAGCGGTCGTAGCCGGCGCGCTCGAGCGCGTCGAGCACCGTAGGGTCGAACAAGCCGTCCGTGAGCCGCCACGCCTCCACGGCCCGGCTCACGAGCAGGAAGGTCTCGGGCGACACCGCCACGGGCGCGCCCTCGGCCGCGTTGACGCGGCTCATCTCGCTGTCGGGCAAGAAGCGGCTCCACCGCCGCTCCAGCTCCCCGAGGCGGGCGACGGCGACGTCGACGAGCTCGGGCGCGCCGACCACGAGCACGTGCGCGTACGTCCCCATGGCCCGCACGATGCGTTCGTGGGCTTGACCGAGGAGGTCGATCGGACGAGCGGCGGTCATCGCCGGCACCCCGCGGTGGACACGAGGCCCGGCGCCGTCCACACGAGACGATTGGTTGCGAACATGCAGCCATCGTGGGTGCCGCGAGCCGGCGGGGGAACCAGCAGGAGCTCAAAGTTGCGACAGCGGTCGGCGGGCAGAGTCTGCGCAACCCTGCGATTCGCAAAGGGACCGCCAGTAGCCGGCCGCACGCGACCCAGGACGGCGCCGGGGCGATGCCGGGCCAGGCGACGGTAGGACGGCCGACGGTGGACGTCGGGGTGGGTAGCGATCATGGCTCCTCGTGGGGCGCGTCGCCGCCGGCGTCCCGTCCGGGCGGAGACGGGACGCCGGCGACGATGGGGGCGGGCCGGGCAGGGTCGAACAGGTCGGCTGCGACCTACTTGAACGTGCCGGCCAGCATCCGGTTGGCGCCGCCGGGCGTGACGGTGGCGTCGATGGTGACCGGCTGACCAGCGGCGCCGGCCGCGATGAGCGAACCCGACGACACCGTGATCACCGACGCCGCGTTGGCAGCCAGCGAGCCCGTGCAGGTGAACGAGGCGGTGGCGGTCGAGGCCTTGTAGTACGAACCACCCGTACCGGTCTTGCAGGTGAACGTGCCCGCCGAGTAGTCGGCCGCCTCGAAGTACTTCGGGAAGCCTGCCGCGGTGCTGGCGTTGATCGTGACGGTCACGTTCGCCGTCGCACCGGTCGGGTTGGCCACGGTGAACAGGCTCACGAAGCCGCGGTCGGGCGTGTCCGGAGACGGGATGGTCACGAACTTGCCGACCGCGAGGTTGACGAGGCTGCCCGAGATCGTCGGCCCCGTCGGCGCCGGCGCTGTCGTGGTGGTCGTGGTCGGCGCCACCGTCGTGGTCGTGGTCGGCGCCACCGTCGTGGTCGTGGTCGGCGCCACCGTCGTCGTGGTCGGCGCCACCGTCGTGGTCGTGGTCGGCGCCACCGTCGTCGTGGTCGGCGCCACCGTCGTCGTGGTCGGCGCCAGCGTCGTCGCCGGGACCGACGCCGGGATCGTCACCACCGTCGTGGTACCCCGCGGCCGGGGCTTGGTCGTCGGCTTCGGGCGAGGGGCACAGACACGAGTGGCCGCGACAGCCGTCGAGCTCGTGCTGCGCACGACCGCACCGTCCTCCCGATCATCGTCCGACTCGCGGTCGTCCTCGCACCGGTTCTCCTTCGCACGCTTCGCCTCACCATCTTCGTCCTTGCGCACGACGCGGGTGTTCACGAGATCGATCGTGTGGCTCTGGGTTGCGGCGACTCCGGGACCGGCTGACAAGAGCAGGCCGGTGGCGGAGCACAGGAGGCGCTTCGTAGTGGTCATGAGAAGCATCGTGCAGATCGACCGTCCCCCACCGGGCCAGACCCGCGTCAACGTTCTTCCAGCGCTCTGCGTGATCGGTAACGACCCGGCGTCGTTCGTAAGGGAACCGCCAGCACTCGACCCTTTGCGGCAAAACACGGCGTCGTGTCCACTCAGCGACGCGCTCAGGTCGCCCGGCGTCGCCGCGCTGCGTACCATGCCCCCCATGACGATGACGGGGGATGCACCGGCCAAGGCCGAACGGTGGACGGCCCAGTGGAAGGAGCTGAAGGCGGAGGTGATCGACCTCAACCTCTGCACGGGCTGCGCCGGCTGCGTGATCTCCTGCCCGCACGACGTCATCGGCTACAAGCACGAGGAGAAGGGCTACAAGCCCTTCCACCTGGAAGAGGAGCTCGGCGCCGACAACTGCGTGCACGGCGAGAAGGGGTGCACGACCTGCACCCGCGCCTGCCCGCGGTTCCGGGCGTGGGAGTTCGAGGCGAACGAGCACCTGTTCGGCCGTGAACGACTGCCGGACGAGATGTTCGGCATCGCCGAGCAGAAGCTCCTGTGCCGCGCCTCCGACGCGGCCGTCCTCGCCATGGGCCAGGACGGCGGCTTCGTCTCCGCCATGCTCATCTGGCTGCTCGAGCAGAACTACATCGACGGTGCGCTCGTGTCGTACCTCGAAGGTGACGGCACGTCGTGGAAGGCCGTGCCCGGCGTGGCCACCACCAAGGAAGAGATCCTGAAGGGTGCCGGCAGCCGCTACACCTACTCGGCCAACACGCTCGCCCTGAAGGAAGCCCAGGAGCGCGGCCTGTCGAACCTCGCGCTCGTCGGCATGAGCTGCCAGAGCTCGGTGCTCCCCGTCATGTGGCACCGCAAGGTCGGCAAGGTCTCCAAGCCGTTCAAGTTCAACATCGGGCTCCTGTGCTCCAAGACGTTCGACGACGCCATCTTCGAGGAGCTGTTCCTGGCCAAGTACGGCCTCCACAAGGAGGACATGGTCAAGATGAACATCAAGGGCGTGTTCCAGATCTGGATGAAGGACGGCTCGTACCACGAGATCGACCTGAAGGAGTGCCACCAGTGGACGCGTGAGGGCTGCAAGAGCTGCCCCGACTTCGCGGCCGAGCACGCCGACATCTCGACGGGCGGCATCGGCAAGGACAACGACTGGACGCTGTGCGTCGTGCGCACCGAGCTGGGGCGTGAGGTCATGGTGCGCCTCATCAAGGCCGGCGTCATCGAGGCCAAGCCGGCCGAGGACGACGAGGTGGCCATGAAGCTGCTGCGTCAGCTGTCGATCGTCAGCCGGCGCCGCTGGCCGAAGTACGCCAACGAGGCGGTCAGCGTGGGCGTGCCCATCCCGAAGAAGAAGGCCGACGGCTCGGCGCCGGCCGCACACTGACAGCGGGCCCGCTGGCCCGTCTCATCCGGCGTCGGCGCACACGTCGGCCAGCTCGGCGAAGCGCTGCTTCTCGGTGTCCGTGAGGTTGTCGCGCTGCTGGAACGCCTTCAGCTGCGCGTCGGTCAGCTCGCCGAAGAAGCGCTCGGTCAGGCAGCGCGCCTGCGGCTCGCGCACGCCGTCGGCCACGAGCGAGGCGCGGTAGCGATCGATCACCTGACGGCGGGAGATCCCCGCCTTCGAGCAGCCCGTCATCGCCGTCAGCGCCAACGTGAGCGCCAGTGCCGAGGACGCGACCCAGCGGTGCACCGGCATGAATCCACCGTACCGGGGGTTTCCCACGGACGGGCGTTGAAAACGCACCATCGGGCAGACTGCCGCTTCATGGGAACGGCGACGCGACGGTGAGCGCCGGGCCGCTTCGTGACCTGTTGACCCTCGTGGCCGGGCTCGCCACCGGGGTGATGTCGGGCATCTTCGGCGTCGGCGGCGCGGTGCTGTCGACTCCGGCCATCCGGGCCCTCGGGTGCAGCGCAGCGCTCGCCGTGGGGACCACGTTGCCGTCGATCTTCCCCGGGGCCGTCACGGGCTTCCTCCGCTACCGCTCGCAGGACGTCATCGACTGGAGTGTCACGGCGAGCGCCGTCCCCGCCGGCATGGTGGCCTCGGTCGTGGGCGCCCAGGTGGCACACGTCCTGCCGGGCGACGGCCACCCGCTGATGATCCTCACCGCCGTGCTCCTGCTCGTGAGCTCGGTCAGCCTCATCCGCCAGCGCGACGCCGCCCCCGGCGATCCGCCACCCGCCCCGCGCACCCGGCTCGGCCGCCGCGCCGCGCTGGCGGGTGCCTCGGCCGGCCTCATGTCGGGTCTCCTGGGCATCGGCGGCGGCGTGATCATGGTCCCGTTGTTCCGCTCGCAGCTCGGGCTGACCATGCGCCGGGCCATCGCCACGTCGCTCGTGTGCGTCGGGCTGCTGGCTCTGCCCGGCACCGTCGCCCACTCGCTCAACCACGACATCGATTGGCGCTACGCGCTGTGGCTGTCGGTCGGCGTCGTGCCCGGCGCCCGCGTCGGAGCAGGGATCGCCCTGCGCACCGGCGAGGGGAGGCTGCGTCTCGTGTTCGGCTGGTTCCTCCTCGCCATCGCCGTCTACTACGGCGTCCGCGAAGGCCTGTCGCTCTAGCGGCGTGGCCGACCCGGTCGCGGCCCCGCCAGCGCCACCGCGCGACCGAACACGGCGTCGAGCATCGGTTCGGTGAGACGGCCGGTGAACGTGTTCTGCTGGCTCGGGTGGAACGAGCACACGAGGGTGCGCCCGCCCGGCAGCGCCGCCTCTGCGCCGTGCCCGAACTTCGGCCGGCGACCCTCGCCCACCATCGGCCACACCGCGTCGAGCGAGAACGAGCCGAGGCACACCATCACCTGCCAGGGCAACAGCTCCAGCTCCCGTTCGAGGAACGGGCGGCACCGGTCCCGCTCCTCGGGCGTCGGCTTGTTGGCCGGCGGCGCGCACCGCACCGCCGCCGATACCCAGGCGTCGCGCAACGCCAGGCCGTCGTCGACGGCGACCGACGTCGGCTGGTTGGCCAGCCCGGCACGATGCATGGCCCGGTACAACCAGTCGCCCGACCGGTCGCCGGTGAACACCCGGCCGGTGCGGTTGCCACCGTGCGCAGCCGGGGCCAGACCGACCACCAGTATGCGGCCCGCCGGGTCACCGAAGCCCGGCACCGGGCGCCCCCAGTACTCCTGGTCGACGTAGGCAGCACGCTTGGTGACGGCCACCTCCTCGCGCCACGCCACGAGGCGCGGACACGCCCGACACCCGGCGATGTCGGCCGAAAGGGACGTCAGGGGGTGGGAACGCACGGCTCAGACAGTAGGTTGAACCACCGATCATGGCTCGTCCTTCCAAGGCTCCCACGGCACCGACCACCACCCTCGTGGTGCTCGTGCGACACGGTCAGACCGGCACCACCGGCCAGGTCCTCCCTGGCCGTGCACCCGGGCTCCACCTGGCCGACATCGGCCGCAGCCAAGCCGAGACCGCGGCGAAGCGGCTGGCCGAACTGCCCCGTGTCGACGCCGTCTACGCCTCGCCCCTCGAACGGGCCCGCGAGACCGCCGCCCCCATCGCCGCCGCCCGCGGGCTCAAGGTGAAGGTCGAGCGCGGCCTCCTCGAGTGCGACTTCGGCGACTGGACCGGCCAGGAGCTCAAGTCGCTCATGAAGCTGCCCGAGTGGTCCACGGTGCAGCGGTACCCGTCCGGCTTCCGGTTCCCGCACGGCGAGAGCTTCGCCGAGATGCAGGCCCGCATGGTGGGCGCCATCGAGAAGCTGCGCAACGCCCACCCCGGCGGCGTCGTCGTCGCCGTCTCACACGCCGACCCGATCAAAGCCGCCGTCGCCCACGCCATGGGCACCCACCTCGACCTTTTCCAGCGCATCGTGATCTCCACGTGCTCGGTCACGGCCATCGCCTACGGCAGTGGCGGGCCGGCCGTCCTCACCGTCAACTCCACCGGCGGCACGCTCGCCGAGCTGCGCCCGTCGTGAGCACCCAGCCATGAGCTTCCCCGACGACCTCGACGACGTCGACGTGTTCACCGCCGGTGCCATCGGCCAACCCGGCGCTCGCACGTTCCTGCTCCAGGCCCGGTGTGCGGCGGTCGCCGTCACCGTCAAGTGCGAGAAGCAACAGGTGGAAGCGCTCGCCACGTACCTCGGTCAGCTCCTCACCGACCTCCCCAAGCCCATCGACGTTCCGAGGAGCGTCACGCTCGGCTTGGATGACGAGCTCGACCCGTCGTTCGTGCTCGGCTCCATCGGTGTGGCGTGGGACGAGAGCGCCGATCGCGTCGTGCTCGCCCTGGAAGAACTGGTCCTGCCCGACGAGGACGGCAATCCCGACCCCGTCGCCGAGGAGCAGAAGGTGATCCTCCAGGTTCGGCTCACCCGCGGTCAGGCACTCGCCTTCTCGCGGCACGGTCTCGCGATCGTGGCCGCCGGTCGGCCGGCCTGCCGCTACTGCGGGTTCCCCCGAGACCTCGACGGGCACCCCTGCCCTCGCATGAACTGACGATCCGTGGACCTCGGCCTCGACCACGGCGACGCGCTGGCGCTGCTGGCATCGGCCGATCTAGAGGTGCAGGGTCGCATGCCCTGGAGCTCGAACGCCACGTTCCTGGTCGACCTCCAGCGCGACGGCCACACCGTCGCCCAGACCATCTACAAGCCGGCGCGAGGTGAACGGCCGCTGTGGGACTTCCCGAGCGGGCTGTACAAGCGCGAGGTGGCGGCCTACCGGCTGTGGGCCCACCTCGGCTGGTCGACGATCATCGGTGGCGGCGGCGTCCCCCCCACCATCGAGCGCGAAGGGCCCTATGGCGTCGGATCCATGCAGCTGTTCATCCCGTCGGACTTCGAGCAGCACTACTTCAACCTGTACGAGCAGCGTCCCGAGCTCCACGAGCAGCTGCAGGCCATCTGCGTGTTCGACCTCCTGGCCAACAACACCGACCGCAAGGGCGGCCACTGCCTGCTCGGCCATGACGGGCACGTGTGGGCCATCGACAACGGTCTCTGCTTCGCGTCGCCGTTCAAGCTGCGCACGGTCATCTGGGAGTTCGCCGGCGATCCCCTTCCCGACGCCCTGCTGCCCGCCATCGCAGCACTCGCCGACGGCCCCCCCGAGTCGGTCACCGAGCTGATCACCGACGACGAGGAGATCGAGGCGCTCGTGGGCCGAGCCACCGAACTGCTGACCGATCCGGTGTTCCCGACCGACCCGACCGGACGTCGGTACCCCTGGCCGCTGATCTGAGGGTCCCGGGTCCGTCGACCACGTCGTACGCTGCGCCCCGGCCATGGTCACGTTCCTGGCGGACAACCCGCTGCTCCTGCTGTTCGCCGTCGTCGCGTTCGGTTCCGCCGTCGGTGCGGTCAACGTGCGGGGCATCTCGCTCGGCCCGGCCGCCGCGCTGTTCGCCGGCCTGGCCATCGGCGCCGTCGATGAACGGCTGACGACGCCGGCGCTGCTGGCGGGACTGCAGACCCTCGGTCTGGTGCTGTTCACCTACACCGTGGGCCTGGCGTCCGGCCCGAACTTCGTGAGCGGGCTCCGACGCTCGGGGGTCCGCGTCGTGGTCGCCGTGCTGGCCCTCGTCGCCGCGCTCGGCGGCGGCGCCGCGCTCCTCGCGCAGCTGTTCGGGTTCACGGCAGCCGAACGATCAGGTCTCTTCGCCGGTGCGTCGACCAACACCCCGGCGCTGCAGGCCGCCATCGACAAGCTGGGGGCCGGCGCGGGGAACCCGGTGGTCGCCTACTCGCTCACGTACCCCTCGGCGGTCATCGCCATGCTCGTCGCCGTCACGCTGCTCCTCCGGCGTCCCGCCGGTGCCACGGTGGCGCCGGGCGACGAACCCGCCGTACCCCTCGTCAACTGGACGGTCCGCGTGACGCGGGCCGAGCTTCCGGCGTTGGCGGAGCTGCGCCGCACCTCCGTCGGCGACCCGCTCACCTTCAGCCGGTACGAGCACGCCGGGAAGGTCGACATTGCCACCAACGAGGTGCGCCTCGTACCCGACGACCTCGTCGTCGTCATCGGCCGGGAGGACGCCGTCGCCCGCTTCGCCACGTGGGCGGGCGAGCGCAGCGACCGCCACCTCGCGCTCGACCGCCGCGCCATCGACATGCGCCGCATGGTGGTGTCCGACCGGGCGCTGGCCGGCCAGCGAATCGACGAGCTCGACCTCCCCGGCCGCTTCGGCGCCACCATCACGCGGGTACGGCGCGGCGACCTCGACCTGGTGGCCACCGACGACCTGGCGCTGCAGCTGGGCGACCGGGTGCGTGTCGTCGCCCCGGTCGACCGGCTCGCCGCCGTGGCCCGCGCGGTCGGTGACTCCGATCGCAGTCTGGCCGAGCTCGACGTCCTCGGCTTCGCCGGCGGCATCGCGCTGGGGCTGGCCCTCGGGGCGCTCACGCTGCCCTTGCCCGGCGGGGTGCGCCTCGAGCTCGGCCCGGGCGGCGGGCCTCTGGTCGCCGGACTGGCGCTCGGCTTCGTCGCTCGCGTCGGGCCGGTCACCTTCCAGTCGCCCCAGGCCGCCAACCTCACGCTGCGCCAGCTCGGGGTGACGATGTTCCTCGGCTGCGCCGGCCTGCGCTCCGGTTCCACGTTCGCCGACGCCGTCGTCACCCGTGCCGGCGCCCAGCTGGCCCTGGCCGGCGCATTGCTGGCCGGCGCGTTCGCCACGTGCGTGGCGCTCGCGGCGCGGCACCTGTTGCGCCAGGGCGCCGTGTCGGCCGCCGGCACGCTGTCGGGTGTCGAGACGCAGCCCGCCGCGCTGGCCTACGCCGCGTCGCGCACCCGGGGCGACGACCGGGTCGCCGCCGCCTACGCGCTGGCGTTCCCCCTCGCCATGATCACCAAGATCGTCGTCGTCCAGTTCCTGACCTGACCGCCGGCTGACGCCACGCCCCGGCCTCTCCGCCCGCTCCGTCTCTCCCGTGAGACCAATCGGGCCCGGGAACCCGGCCGGGCCGCGCCGCACCCGAAAATGGCGCAGGGCCGGGGTGCTCGCGCACCCCGGCCCTGCGGACCGATCGAAACGGGTTCGTCAGCCGCGCTGCTGCAAGGCCGCGATGAGCTTGGGGAGCACCTTGTGCACGTCGCCGACGATGCCCAGATCGGCGATGCCGAAGATCGGGGCTTCCTTGTCCTTGTTGATGGCGATGATGTTCTTGGAGCCCTTCATCCCCACCATGTGCTGCGTGGCACCCGAGATGCCCGCCGCGATGTAGACGCTGGGCTTCACGACCTTGCCGGTCTGGCCGACCTGGTAGCTGTACGGCACCCAGCCGGCGTCGACGATGGCCCGAGAGGCGCCCGGGGCGCCCTTGAGCAGCTTCGCCAGCTGCTCGACCATCTCGTACTTCCCGGCCTCGCCGAGACCACGGCCGCCCGACACCACGATGTTCGCCTCGTCGAGCTTCGGACCGCTCGACTCCTCGGTGTGGACGGCGGTGACGGTGGCGGCACCGGTGGCACCGAGCTCGGGCACCGCAGCGGCCACGACGGCCCCGGCGGCGGCGCCGCCCTCTTCGGCCGCGAAGCTCTTCGGACGGAACATGGCCAGGTACGGCCCACCGGCGGTGAACTTGGTGGTGACGAGCGTGTTGCCGCCGAAGATCGCCGTGGTGACGGTGACGCCGTCGCCCGAGGCGTCGATCTCGGTGTTGTTCGTGAGGACCGTGCGATCGAGCTTCACCGACAGGCGGCCGGCGACGTCACGCGCGCCGTACGTCATCGGGAACAGGATCACGTCGGGTGCGGTACCGGCGTCGATGAGGGCCTTGATGGCGCCGGCGCCGGCGGGGCCGGGCAGCTTGCCGCCCAGGTCGCCGGTGGCGTAGACGGTGGCGGCACCGTGGGCGCCGAGCGCGGCGGCGGCCGACGACGCGTCGCCCACGACGAACGCCGACACGGAGCCGGCGCCGAGCGAGCGGGCCTTGGTGAGCAGTTCGAGGGTGCCCGTGGTCGGCTTGCCGTCCGCCACCTCGGCGTACACCCACACAGAGTTGAGAGCCATGGTTTTCGCGTCCTTCCCGCTCAGATGACCTTGAGGTTCTCGAGGAACGCGACGACCTTCGCGAACCCCTCACCGTCGTCCTCGACGACCTCGCCGGCCTTGCGGGCCTCGGCGGCGGTCACCTGGACGATCTGCTGGCCGGCGCCGTCCCAACCCGCCGGGGTGACGCCGAGGTCGGCGGCGGTGACCGTGTCGACCGGCTTCGACTTGGCCGACATGATGCCCTTGAAGCTCGGGTAGCGAGGCTCCACCACGCCGGCGGTGACGCTGATGACTGCGGGCAGCGGCGACGTGACGTCGTCGTAGCCGGTGTCGGTCTGGCGCTGCACGGCCACGGTCGAACCGTCGACGTCGACCTTCTTGGCGAACGTGATCGACGGAAGGTCGAGGAGCTCGGCGATCTGCTCCGGCACCGTGCCGGTGTAGCCGTCGCTCGACTCGGTGCCGGTGAGCACCAGATCGGCGCCACCGGCCCGCTGGATGGCCTTGGCCAGCACCTTGGCCGTGGTCAGCGCGTCGGACCCCTTGAGAGCCGGGTCGGAGACGAGGATGCCCTTGGCCGCGCCCATGGCGAGGCCTTCGCGCATGCCCGACACCTCACCGTTGGGGGCCATCGAGACGAGGGTGACCTCGCCGCCGCCGGCCTTGGCCACGAGCTGGAGGGCCATCTCGACGCCGTAGCGGTCGGTGTCGTCGAGGACGAGCTTGCCTTCGCGCTTGAGGGTGTTGGACGACGGGTCCAGCGCCCCCGGCGACGCAGGGTCGGGGATCTGCTTGACGCAGACGACGATGTTCATGGCCGGAAAGTCTCGCCTACCGACGGGTAGCGGGCCAAACGAAGCCCCGGGGTCCGTGGTCACTAGCCTGGGGTCCTTGCGCCTGCTGCTCGTCGTCAACGCCTTCGCCTCGTCGGTCACGGCGCGCAACAAGGTGATGATCCACCAGATCCTGGGCGCCGGGCACGACGTGGCGATGGTCGAGACGAACCGGCGCGGCCACGCCACTCGCTACGCGCAGGACGCCGCCACCCGCGGCGTCGACGTCGTGGTCGCCCTCGGCGGTGACGGCACGCTCAACGAGGTGGTCACCGGTCTGGCCGGCAGCGACACGGCCGTGGCGGTGCTGCCGGGCGGCTCGACGAACGTGTTCGCCCGCACGATCGGCCTCCCGAACGACCCCGTGGCGGCCGCCCGGGTCCTGGCGGCCGGGCTCGCCCCCGAGGCCATCCGCCGCATCGGGCTGGGGACGGTGAACGGGCGCTACTTCACCTTCCACACCGGCGTCGGCTTCGACGCCGCGGTGGTGGCCGCCGTCGAGAGGCGCGCGTCGGTGAAGCGGTGGTTCGGCCACCCGCTTTTCGTGTGGGCCGGCCTGTCGACCTGGGCGGTGGGCTACGACCGGGAGCACCCCCACTTCACCGTCACGGTCGACGACCGGGCGCCGCTGCCCGACGGGATGTTCACGATCGTGATGAACACGAACCCGTACACGTTCCTCGGCGACCGACCGTTCGACCTGGTGCCCGGTACCGGGCTCGACACACCCCTGTCGGTGGTCACGTTCCGCAAGCTCACGTTCGGCGCCCTCGTGCCGGCCATGGTGAAGGCGTTGCGCGGCGGCGGCCTGCCCACCGACTCGGCCGACCTCGACGTGCAGCGCGACGTGACGAGCGTGCTCGTCGAGCACACCGAACCGTTCCCGTACCAGGTCGACGGCGACTACCTCGGCGAGACCCGTCGCCTCCAGTTCGGCTACGTGCCCGACGCCGTCGGGCTCGTGCTGCCCCAGCGGGTCGACGAGCCGAAGTAGCGCTCGTAGATGGCGTCGTACGTGCCGTCGGCCCGCATGGCCAGCAGCGCGTCGTCGACGGGCTTGCGGATCACCCCAGGGCGGCGACCGCCACGTCGGGCACGTTCGTGCAGATGCCGTCGACACCCCACCCGGCGAGGCGGGCGATGGCCACCGGGTGGTCGACCGTCCACACGTTCACGGCCAGGCCCAGCCGGTGGCACGCCGCGACCAGCTCCTCGTCGACCAGCGCCCACTGGGGGTGCAGCGCCACGTGACCGTCGGCGGCGATCCCGGCGAGCCAGGCGTCCCGCTCGGCGGGCTCGATGGGAAGCCCCGCGGTGAGCAGCGCGGTGAAAAGGTGGTCGTCGGCGCGCCGGACGGTGTCGAGAGTGGAGCGGTCGAAGCACGAGACGAGGACGCGCTCGGACCATCGCGTCGGTGCGAGCAGCGTCACCAGCGCCCCCACCACTGCGTGGTCGGGGTCGTACCCGGGCTCGTCCTCGGAGTTCTTGATCTCGATGTTGACGCGCAACGGCTCGCAGGCCTCGAGCGCCTCGGCCAGGAGCGGCACGTGCGCGGGTCGCTCGGCCGCCGGGGTGACGGCGATCAGGCGGCCGTCAGCGAAGTGTGGATCGTGATGCACCACGAGGGCATCGTCGACCGAACGGCGGACGTCGAGCTCGATCCAGGTCGCTCCGAGCTCCCCGGCCCGCCGGAACGCGGAGAGCGTGTTCTCGTGCTCGGCACGGGACGCACCACGGTGAGCGATGACAACCGTCACGCGCGGTCCTCCCGCCTGCTGATTGTGACCAGTGTTACCAGCATGTTAGGAACAACTTTCGAGAGACCTCTTGTCAAGTCGACCGCTGGGTCATAGCTTTTTTAGGTCCCGCTGGCCAGAAATTTGCGCTGGTCCGGTCGACCCCACGTGAAGTCCGCCACAAGCCCGAGGTGAACTGTGTCCGTTCTTGCTACCAGCCTGGCGCTCGCCAATGCGGACTACTCGTGGCGGAAGGACGCGGCCTGCAGGGACACCGATCCCGACCTGTTCTTCCCGGTCGGCACCACCGGTCAGGCGCTGGTGCAGATCGCTAACGCACGCGCCGTGTGCGAGGCCTGCCCGGCCTGCCACGCCTGCCTCGAGTACGCGCTGACCACGAACCAGGATTCGGGCATCTGGGGCGGAACCAGCGAAGAGGAGCGCCGCAAGCTCCGCCGGGAGTTCGTGGCGCGTCAGAAGGCCGCCGCGATCTGACCCTGGTCGGGAGGTGGGCAGCCTGCCGCCCGACATCGCAAACTGCGCCGGGCGGCCTGCGGGCCGCCCGTTTCGCGTCCCGTATCAGCGCTCGACGTCGAGCGGGATCCTGAGGCTGACGACCGTGCCGGGTCCCGTCGGGTCTGCGATGCCCGCGGCGCTCAGGTCGTCGGGGGTGGCGAGGGCCATGTCGATGGATCCGGCCAGCTCGGTCGTCACCAGCGTGCGCACGATCGACAGCCCGAGCCCCGTGGCGCCGTCGAGCGCGAAGTCTGCCGGCAGGCCACCGCCGTCGTCGACCACGCGCACCGACAGGTTCGTGCCGTCGTTGGCCAGCGAGATGACGACGTTGCCGGTGTGCTCCCGCTCGCCGGCGAAGGCGTGGTCGACCGCGTTCTGGAGGAGCTCGGTCAGCACCACCGACAAGGGCGTGGCCACGATGGCCGGCAGGCGTCCGCCGTCGCCCACCACGCGGAATCGCACGGGACGGTCGGGCGACTGCAGGCTCTCCTCGGCCAGGCGGGCCAGCGGCCGGACGATCTCGACGAAGGCCACCTCGTCGCCCGCCTCGCGTGACAGCGTCTCGTGGACGAGGGCGATCGTGCGGATGCGCCGCACCGACTCGTTGATGGCCGCCTTGGCCTCGGGCGAGGACAGCCGCCGACCCTGCAGCCGAAGCAGCGACGAGATCGTCTGCAGGTTGTTCTTCACCCGATGGTGGATCTCGCGGATCGTGGCGTCCTTGCTGAGGAGCATGCGGTCGCGCCGGCGCAGCTCGGACACGTCGCGCACGAGCAGCACACCGCCGGTGACCTGCCCGCCGTCCAGGAGCGGGATGCACCGAGTCACGAGCGTGATCTCGGGCGTCTGCTCGAACTCCTCGATGGCCGGCGTGCGCTCGTCGAACGCGGCACGCACGACGCCGTCGTTGAAGCCCAGTTCGGCCAGGCGCATGCCGACCAGGTTGGCGCTGATGCCGACCCGGTGCACGGCCGACACGGCGTTCGGCGACGAGTAGAGCACGCGGGCTGCGGCGTCGAGCACCATCACCCCGTCGCCGACGCGCGGCACGTCGGCGATCGTGGTCTCCAGCTCCTTCACGAACGGGACCGTGCCGTTCGAGATCATCGTGCTGAACCGGTCGAAGATCCCCAGGTACGTCTGCTCGAGCGTGCCCGTCTGGCGGCCGGCCCTCGGCGACCACTCACGGCTCAGCAGCGCGATGAGCCTGCCGTTGCGACGGACCGGGATGATGCGGATGCGGGCCGGGTCGGGCAGGCCCTCGACGGTCAGCTCCGTCTCGGCCACCTCGCCCGAGGTCTGGGCCTGCTCCAGAACGGTGCGCTCGGTGGGGTCGGCGGTCGAGCCCACCCAGTCGGCGGTGTACAGCGTCGGCCCCGTGACCGGGCGCACCTGCGCCAGCACCAGGAAGCGCCCGTCGCGGGACGGGGCGTACAGGAGCAGGTCGGCGAAGCAGAAGTCGGCCAGCATCCCCCACTCACCCACCAGGCGCTGCAGGTGATCGAGGTCGTCGCGTTCGAGCGTCGTGTGCTGGCGGACGAGGTCGGCGAGGGTGGCCACGGGGCGTCAGTCTTGCCGATCGGCGGCGCGCCGTGTCGGAGCGCCCGACGTGCGCGGTCGACCGGACGGGCGCCCGGGCTCGGGCACCGACCACAGAGCCCGGCCCAGCTGGCCCAGCGAGGCCAGGTCGGACACGTCCCGATCGACGTTCGGGACCGCCACGGTGACGGCCGGACGGGCCGCCAGGCGGCTGCGTTCGCCCCCGCGGCGCTCGGTCTGCTCG
>JANPGL010000128.1:0-13748 GCA_031423915.1 Actinomycetes bacterium
CCGCGACGTCACGATGCGCCGCCTGCGCGCCGCCCGGGAGCAGCTCTGACGAAGGTGACCGACGCCGCTTCCACCGGGGAGGTCCCGGTGACGGCTGGCGAGGGCTCCGCCGCGGGCGCGCGTGCGGCCGGCGGGCGGCGGCGTGCACGGCCGCGGCTGCGCCAGGTCGTCCGGGTCGTGGTGGTCCTGGCGGTGGTGCTCGTCGCCTACCTCGGCGCCGTGTTCGTGGAGGTCTGGCGGTTCGGTCGTCAGGACCAGGCCAGGCCGGTCGACGCCATCGTCGTCATGGGCGCGGCCCAGTACGACGGCCGACCCTCCCCGGTGCTGGAGGCCCGCCTCGAGCACGCTCTCACGCTCTACCGGCGCGGCTTGGCGCCGCTGGTCGTCGTCACCGGCGGCAAGCTTCCCGGCGATCGTTTCACCGAGGCCGCCACGTCGGCCCGTTACCTGCGCGATGGCGGTGTGCCCGCCGACGCCATCGTGCAGGAGCCCGAGGGTCGCACCTCGTGGGAGTCGCTGCAGGTGACGGCACGGTTGCTTCGGGGGCGCGGGCTGAAGCGGGTGCTCCTCGTCTCCGATCCGTACCACCAGCGGCGGATCGTCGGGATGGCCCGAGACCTCGATCTCCGGGCGTTCACCTCGCCCACCCGCACCAGTCCCGAGAAGATCGGCCACCTCGGGCCGCACTATGCGCAGGAGACCTTCGGCGTGGCGGCGGGCCACCTGATCGGATTCCGACACCTGGTGTGGATCGATCCCGCCTGAACCGGCGTGCACGACCGAGGATCGAGCCGGTAGGCTCAACGGCGCTCCAGTGGGGAGTGGTGTAACTGGCAACACAGCAGATTCTGGTTCTGTTATTCAGGGTTCGATTCCTTGCTCCCCAGCTCGACCGGCCGGCCCTCGGGCCGGCCGTGTGCGTTCCCGGCAGCGCGTGACGTCGGCCAACCCGGTTGGCCGACCAAGGCACCGCTGCTAGTGTTTCCTCCCGCTGCTCGGCCCCATCGTCTAGTGGCCTAGGACACCACCCTCTCAAGGTGGCGGCACGGGTTCGAATCCCGTTGGGGCTGCCAAGTTTCCTGACCAGAGGCACTCTTCGGAGTGCCTCTCTCGATGTCGGGGCCCGGCTGCCCGCCCTTCTTTCGGAAGGTTCGACCCAGCGCTGGGTCAGATCTTCCGACGAAACGCCGTCGCACCCGGTCTCTGGTGGGTTCTGTCCTCCAGGGAGGACGAGACCCACCCGAGAAGGCTCGGCCCCGACCGGCGTTGTGTCGGAAGTTCTGACCCGCTGGGAGGTCAGATCTTCCGAGAGAAGCAGGGACGGCGCCGGCGCCGTCAGGTCCAGGCGACCGGGAGCTTGTCGTAGCCCTTCAGCACCGACGGCTCGGTGTCGACCGGTTCGCCGTCGAGGCGCAGGTTCGGCATCCGGTCGAGCAGGGCGTTGAGGGCGATGCGGCTCTCGAGGCGGGCCAGTGCCGCGCCCAGGCAGATGTGCGTGCCGTAGCCGAACGCGAGGTGGTGGCTGAGCTTGCGCTTGTCGCGGTCGAGACGGAACTCGTCGGGGTCGTCCCAGGCCGCCGGGTCGCGGTTGGCCGAGGCGTACAGCACGAGCGTCTTGGTGTCGGCCGGGATGGTGACGCCGTGCAGCTCCACGTCGCTCGTCGGCGTGCGGAACAGGCCGTGCACCGGGGCGTCGTAGCGCAGGCTCTCCTCGATGGCCAGTTCCACCAGGCTGCGGTCGGCCCGCACCTGCTCCCACTGGTCGCGGTTGGTGATCAGGTGGTGCACGACGTTGCCGATGAGCATGGTCGTGGTGCCGCTACCGCCGATGAGCAGGAACGACATGAAGCCTTGCAGCACGTCGTCGGTGAGTCGGCGCCCGTCGATCTCGGTGACGATCAGCCGCGTGGTCAGGTCGTCGGGCGGCGTCCCGCCGTCCGCGACGATGGCGCGGCGCCGGTCAATCTCGGCCTGGAAGTAGGCCCGCACCGTCGTGGCCAGCGGCACCAGCACGGCCGGGTCGGCCTCTCCCATCACGCCGAGCGTGGCCACGTGGGTGAAGCGCCGGAACGTGTCGAGCGGCGCGTCGGTGAAGCCGAGCAGCTGGCAGATGACCACGAGCGGGATGCGTTCGGCGAACGTGGGGATCAGGTCGACCGAGCCGAGCGGCTCGAGCTCGTCGAGCAGCGACGACGCCAAGGCGCGGATCTCGTCCTCGTAGCCGGCGATGGCGCGCGGCCCGAACACGGCGCCGATCAACGAGCGCTGGAAGTCGTGCTCGGGCGGATCGACGCCGACGAGCGCACCGGCGTTCTCCGGCGCTTTGCCCAGGCCCGGCCCGAAGCGGCTCGACCACGTGGCCACGTCGCGCAGCATTCGGCGGATGTCCTCGTCACGGCTCACCACGAAGAAGCCGTGCGCGGGGCAGGCGGCCACGGGGGCCTCGGCACGCAGCCGGGCGTACACCGGGTGCGGGTCGCGTCGCGTCTCGGGATCGAACGGGTCGTACTCGACGGTCACGGTCACTCCTCGGTGGACGGTTCGTGGATCAGCACGCGCCCCGCCGCGCCGTCCACCGTGATGGTGGCACCGTCGGGGATCAGGTCGCACGCCCGGCTCAGGTTGGCCACGCACGGCAGGCCGTACTCGCGCGAGATCATGACGGCGTGGGCGACCACGCCGCCGGTCTCCACCACGACCCCGCCGAGCAACGAGAACACGGTCGTCCAGCCAGGGTCGGTGGCCACGGTCACGAGGATGTCGCCGCGCTCGAGCTTGGCGATCTCGGACAGCTCGCGGCACACCCGGGCCCGACCGGTCACCACGCCGCTGCTGGCGCCGATGCCGTGCAGGCTGCCGTCGGCGGCGAGCTGGTCGTCGTCGAACGTCTGCCAGCCCCGCAGGTACTTGGGCGGCTCCTGGTGCGAGTACTTGGCGTACACGCGCCGGCGCGAGCGGACGCGCTGGTCGATCTGGCGGGCGGTGAGCTCGCCCCGGTCGGCGGCCAGCATCTCCTGTCGGCCGAGGAAGAACACGTCGTCGGTGTCGGTGAGCAGCCCGGCGCGCGCGAAGCGGCGGGCGATGGCCTCGTACAGGTTGCGCGAGCGCGACATCGTCTTGTCGTTGTAGAAGCGCTCGAAGTCGCGGTAGTAGAACCAGTCCTGCACCAGGTCGACGAACCACTCGAACAGCTCGGCGCGATCGGCGGCGTGGCGCCCGGTGAGCGCGTGCAGCTCGCCGAGCCACCACAGCTCGCCCAGCTCGTCGGGCCCGGCGGGCGACCCGCGCAGCTGCGCGGTGCACGCCGCCCGGGTGGCCAGCATCTGGTGGCGCAGACGGGCCTCGTGGTGCTCGGGCGACTCGTGGTCGTCGAGGGCGAGCAGCGGGCGGATGGAGTGGAACACCAGCGAGGGCTGGTGCCGCCAACGCGGGTGGTAGGCGTCGCGCTCGGCGCCCCCGCGGTGGCCGTAGGCGGCCAGGAACGCGTCGAGCTCGGCGCGGAACCGGCGGCCGTCGTCGTCGCCGTCGAGCGCGGCCAGCACCTCGTCGCCCGTCTTCGTCTCCACCAGCTCGCGCAGGCGCGCCGAGGCCCGCACGGTCCGGCTCAGCCGCCACACGGCGATGTTCTCCTCGCCGGTCTTGGTCTGCAGCCCGGCCACCAGCCGGTTGTACGTCGTGCCGTCGGTGTCTCCGAACCACGACGCGCACAGCGTCTGCAGCGCCGCGGGCAGCACGAACAGGTAGATGGTGAACGGGAGGATGACGTTCTCGCCGAACCGCGATCCCTTCCGCGACGCGATCTGGGCGGCGAAGATCTCGGCGACCGACGCCGCGTCCAGATCGAACGCCCGCCAGAAGGCATCCTCCTCGTCGGTCCACCGTTCCAGGTTCTCGTGGACGATGCGCGTCGAACCGAGCAGCGACACGTCGTACGCCTCGGTGTGGAGCCGGCGCAGGAGCGTCAGGAACGCGTCCCAGTCGAACGGCAGCGCCCGGATCTCGTCGCGCTCGCTTGCGGGGAACGGCCAGAGCGCGGCGTCGTCGCGGGCGAACGGCGGGATGAAGCGCCGGACGCGCTCGCGCTCGAACGTGAGGTTGTAGTACGCCCTCGCCCCGTACCAACGGAAGTACGGGAAGTCCATGAACGTGGCCGGGGTCAGGCCCTGCCACTCGTCGGTCCACGTCATGCGCAGCGCCGCGGCCTTCAGGTTGGTCATGCCGAGCTGCAGGTACGTGTAGAACGACGGCGTCGACGGCCCGGTCTGGACCTCGTCGGAGTAGGCGCGCGACCACACGTGCCGCTCGTCGAACATGTCGGCCAGCGCGGCGGGCGTCTTCCACGTCTCGAGCTCGTCGCCGAAGTCGAGGTTGGCGCCGGTGATCTCACGGGCCTGGAGGATGGCGAAGCGCCCGTCGGCGTAGCCCCACTCGATGTCCTGGGGGAAGCCGTAGTGGTCCTCGATGCGTTGGGCGATGGCGCACAGGTCGAGCGCCAGGTCGTCCGACAGCGCCGGCGCCTCGCGCCGGTCGTCGGGCACCGGCACCGTGGCCGAGCCCTGGCCCGATGCATCGGGCGCGGTCATCACGCGCTTGTCGTTGATCTGCCGGTCGACGACGGCCATCGTGCGCTTGTCGACGATCAGCTGGTCGGGGTTCACGTGACCCGACACCACCGCCTCGCCGAGGCCCCAGCTGGCGTTCAGGAAGTACTCGCCCGGGTTCGACGTGACCGGGTTGGCGGTGAAGAGCACGCCGGACAACTCGGACGGGAACATCTCCTGGACGACGACAGCCAACAGCACCGACGCGTGATCGAAGCCCTGGGCGTGCCGGTAGGCCACCGCGCGACCTGTCCACAGCGAGGCCCAGCACCGCTTCACGGCGTCGACCACGGCGGCCACCCCCGAGACGTGGAGGTAGGTGTCCTGCTGGCCGGCGAACGACGCGCCCGGCAGGTCCTCGGCGGTCGCCGACGAGCGGACGGAGACCGACGGCGCGTCCAGGTGGCCGACGGCAGCGACGACGGCGGCTTCGACGTCGTCGGGCATCGGTGCGCCCAGGAGCACCTGGCGAATCGAGGACGCGGTCGCCTCGATGGCGGCCGGGTCGCGGTAGTCGATGGTGGCGAGCAGGTCGGCGATCGGGGGCCACAGGCGGTTGTCGTCGAGCGTGCGCCGATAGGCGGCGGTCGTGACGCAGAAGGCCCTCGGCACGGGCACGCCGGCGGCCACCAGCTCGCCGAGGTTGGCCCCTTTGCCACCCACCAGGGCGAGGCTGCGCGCGTCGACCTGGTCGAGCGTGCGGATCAGCGGATCCATGGCGTCCTCCCCCCGGCGACATCGAGTCCAGCGATGCTGGACACTACCCACGTGACCCGGGATACTCGGAGCCCGGTCGGTCGGTCGGTCACGCACGGGGGGATCGGGCACGTGGAGGTCACCGCAGTGCTGTTCGACATGGGAGGCACGTTGCTCAGCTACGCCGCCCGTGCGCAGATGGGTTCGGCCAACGTCACCGCCCTGGCCCGGTTGGGGTTCGTCGCCGACGACCCGGCCGTGCAGGACGCCCGGCGCCGCGCCGCCGAAGAGGTCGAGGCGGCGTATGCGACACGACCGTCGTTCATCCATCGTGACCTGTTCCGGGACCGCCTGGTTCGCACGGCCGAGCTGCTCGGCGTCACGGCGTCCGCGGACGTGCTCGACCGGTACGACGAGGAGCAGCGGGCCGCCGTCATCGAGCACCTGACGCCCATGCCCGGTGTCCACGACGCGTTGCGCGGGCTCCGGGCTCGCGGAGTGTACGTCGGGGTCGTGTCGAACGCGGACGACGACTACCTCGGGCCGGTGCTCGAACGCAACGGGCTCGACGTGCTGGTCGACCACTGGACGAGTTCGGAGGAGGCCGACTCGTGCAAGCCCGACGGCCGCATCTACGCGTACTCGCTGGCCAAGGCCGGGCGCACGCCGGCCGAGACGCTGTTCGTGGGCGACTCGCCCCAGCACGACGTGGCCGGAGCCCAGCGGGCCGGGCTGCGCGCCGTGCTCATCGGCGAGCCCGGCACGGTGGCCCCGCTGTCGCACGGGCTCGATGCCGCCGTCCCCGAGCACGAGATCCGCGAGCTGCTCGAGCTCCTCGCCATCGTCGACGGCTACAACGGCCGGGCCTGAGGGCCAGAGGCGCCGAGTGCGGGCGCGGCTGTCGGACCGGGGCCACCCGCCCGGTCCGACTGCCGCATCCCACATGCGAACGGCCACGCACCGCAGTGCCAGGGGAGGAAAGCCCGGCGAGGCGTGACCGACACCCATGGTGGGGGGTGATTGTTGCGGTTTCGCGTCGCCCAGCCGCCGATTGGCCGCGACGGAAGGCCACGGAGCGCGCGTCAGAGGTTCTGGAACCGGTAACCGAGGCCGCGGACGGTGACGAGCCGGGTGGCCCGGTCAGGGTCGGCCTCGATCTTCTGGCGGAGGCGACGGATGTGGGCGTCGACCAGCCGACCGTCGCCCAGGTACTCGTAGCCCCACACCCGCTCCAACAGCTGGTCGCGGCTGAGCACCTGGTTGGGGTGGTTGGCGAACTCGCAGAGCAGCAGGAACTCGGTCTTGGTCAGCGAGAGCGGCTCGCCGTGGCGGAGCACCACACCCTCGGTCTCGCGCACCTCGATGTCACCGAACCGGCGCACCGACACGGGCTCGGCGTCCAGGTACCCGGCCCGGCGAAGGAGCGCCCGGATGCGGGCCGACAGCGCTTTGGTGACCACCGGTTTGGTCACGAAGTCGTCCGCGCCGGCCTCGAGGCTGGCCACCAGGTCGTGCGTGTCGTCCTGGGCGGTCACGACGATGATCGGCACCAGGCTGCGGGCCCGCAGCCTCCGGCACACCTCGAAGCCGGACAGGTCGGGCAGGCGTAGGTCGAGCAGCACCAGGTCGGGAGCGACGGTCGCGACCTGCTCCAGGCCCGTGCGCCTGTCGGCGGCCTCGACCACCTCGTACCCTTCGTCCTCCAGCGAGAGGCGCAGCACTTCGCGCACCTCGTGGTCGTCCTCGATCAGCACCAGCGTGTTCATGAGTCGCCCATCATCGTCCGAGGACCCCGGCGAAGTCCTCGCGGGTGATCACGCCCGAGACCAACGAGCCGTCGGAGCGGGGGACATCGATCCGCACCCCGGCGCGCTCGAACACCACCTGCCCGATGCCGGGGAGCGCCGTGAGGGTGAAGACGAGTTGGGCCAGCGCCAGCTGCTGCTCCCCGGCGGGGAGCTTCTCCCCGAACGCCGCGGTGAGCGCCACACGGGCGACACCGCCAGAGGTCACCACAGACGCCACGTGCTCGGGACGCAGCACGGCGCGCAACCCGGTCGGTCGGTCGGTCGGCCGAGAGCCGGCACCGAGGTCGGCGATCACGTCGGCGGCGAGCGGAGGGGTCGGGGCGAACCGGACGACCTCCACCAGCTTGCCGTCGCGCACGAAGAACAGCGTGCGGGGGTACTGGGGTGCGGCGCTGGTCGACGTGGTCGGCGCGGTCAACGGCACGCTCGGCGCCGATGCGGTGGTGGTGGTGTTGGCGAGCGTGGTCGTCGTCGTGGTCGGCACGGTCGACGACGCGTTGAGGTCGAACGGCACCTCCTCGGGCCGGAGCTGACGGAACGATGCATCGCTGCCCACCCCGCACGACGCCAGCGCGGCCACGGCGACGGCAACGCCGACGATCCGCCGCATCATCGGACCTCGCGCAGGGGGAACCGGAGCGACACCCGGGCGCCGCCCCCCGGCCGGTCGGAGATGCGGATCGTGCCGCCGAGTCGGGACGCGTGCTCGGCCACCAATGCCAGCCCCAACCCGCTGCCGGGCCGGTGCGATGCGCCGGCGCCGCGGTGGAAGCGGTTGAACACGAGCTCGCGCTCGTCGGCCGGGATGCCCGGACCGTCGTCGTCGACGGCCACGACGACCTGGCCGCGCTCGACCGTGGCCGAGACCCCCACCGCGCCGGTGGCGTGGACCCGGGCGTTGTCGAGCAGGTTCACCACGATCCGTTCGAGATGTCGCCGGTCGAGGTGGATCGGTGTCGAGCGCAACCGGGCATCCACCTGCACCGGCGTCCCCTCCTCGTGCTGGCGCACGATGCGCGCCAGCAGGTCGTCGAGCAGCACCTCGTCGGGCTCCGAGGCGCCGGCGGCACCCTCGAGCTGGGAGAGCTCGAGCAGGTCCTGCGTGACCCGGTCGAACCGGTCGATCTTGCGCAGCAGCACGTCGAGCGCCTGGCGGGCCCGGTCGGGCAGTTCGTCGCGTCGGCGGGCCAGCACCTCGGCGGCGTTGCGGGTCACCGCCAGCGGGGTGCGCAGTTCGTGGCTCACGTCGGCGGCGAACCGGGCCTCTCGCTCGATGCGCCGCTGCACCACGTCGGCCATCGTGTTGAACGCCAGCACGAGCCGGGCCAGATCGGGGTCGACCTCGGCCGGCAGACGGGTGTCGAGACCGCCGAGCGACACGGCCGATGCCGCCTCGGACACCCGGCGCAACGGGGTGAGGACGCGCCGGCTCGACCAGATGCCCAGCAGCCCGCCGCCCGCCGTGGCCACCAGCGAGCCGAGTACGAGAGACGTCCGCAACGTCTGCAGCGTCCGCTCGAGCGGAGCCAGCGGGAACACCTCCACGTACGACGACGATGCGGCCGGCAGGTCCACGGCCACCAGCTGGTACGGCTGCCCGTCGAGCGACACCCGCTGGCGGCCCGTGACGCCTCGCTCCACGGCGTCACGCACCGTCAAGGGGAGCGACTCGGCACCGATGCCCACCGACGGAGCGAACCAGCGGCCGCGATAGCTCAGCAGGACGTAACCGCCCGGCTCGGCCTTGAGGCCCGACAGCAGCTGGTTCACGCTCGGCGAGGGCTCCAGCAGCACGTCGCGCACCACGCGGGCGTTGGCGAACGTCTGGCGGATCGTGACGCGGTCGCGCTGGGTGATCAGGTAGGAGCGAACGTAGGTGTAGGTGACGAACGACAGCGCCATCGACACCACGAACGCGCCGACGCCTGCGGCCACGGCGGATCGGGTCCGCAGGCCCCAGCGACGGCGGGCGCGCGGCGGCCCGACCCCGCCCGCTAGAGCCACTCCCGCTTCCGGAACACCACGTAGAGCGCGGTCGAGCACCCCGCGGCCAGGATGCAGGCCGCCCAGGCGCCCCAGGCCTGCTCGAAGCCCGGGTACGGCACGTTCATGCCGTAGAACCCGGTCACCAGCGTGGGCACGGCGATGATGGCGGCCCAGCTCGTCACCTTCTTCATCACCTGGTTCTGGCGGTAGTCGCGCAAGCTCAGGTTCGTCTCCACGATGGTGCTGACCAGATCGCGCAGCGCGTCGGTCGACTCGCTGACGCGCAGGATGTGGTCGTACACGTCCTGGAAGTACGGGTAGAGCGGCTCGGCCACCGCCGTCTGCTCGCGACGCATGAGCGCACTGACCGCCTCGCGCGTCGGCACCACGAGCCGGTGGAAGCGCACGAGCGCCTGGCGCATCTGGAACCAGTGCCGCTGTTGGGCGGGGTCGAGCGGGTGCTCCGAGAAGATGCCCTCGCTGACCTCGTCGTAGAAGTCGTCGAACGCCTGCACGGCGTCGAAGTACTGGTCGACGACCAGGTCGAGCAAGCCGTAGAGCAGGAAGCTGACGCCGTGCTTGGCCAGGTCGGGCGAACGATCCCACCGCTGCATCAGCGGATCCAATGGGAAGCCGTCGTCCTTGCGGACCGTCACCAGCCAGCGCTTGTTGACGAAGGCGTCGATCTCGGTCTGGTCGAGATCGTCGCGGTCCCGCGAGACGCGCACGGCGTGCATTGACAAGAACAGGTGCGAGTCGTAGTGGTCGAGCTTCGGGCGCTGGTGGGGGCCGAGCGCGTCCTCGACGGCCAACTCGTGGAGGCCGAGCTCGGTCGCCAGCTCGTGCAGCTGCTCTTTCGTGGGCCCGCAGAAGTCGGCCCATACGACGGTGTCGAGCTGTGCCAGGTAGTCGGAGATCTCGCTGACCGGGCAGTCCTCGACCTCGAGGACCCCGTTGCGGTAGATGCGGGTCCTGCTTGCTTCCATGGGTCCCCTCGACGCGTCCGCACGATCGTACCGACCGACGATCCCGTGACCCCGGTCGCGTTCCGGTCAGGGGGCGTCGCCGAACTCGGGAGCCACCGTCCGGGTGCGCTTCAGCTCCCAGAACTCCTCGAGCTCGGTCATCGTGACGAAGGCGTCCCACAACGCGAGGCCCTTGGCGTGCTCGGGCGCCTTGGTGATGACCGGGCCGAACGTGGCGACCTCGCGGCCGTCGGCGCGCACGATCGAGATGATGGGCGTGCCGACGTCGGCGCCGACCAGCGCCAGTCCTTCGTTCATTCGGGCGAGCAGCGGCTCGTCCCACGCCTCGTCGCTCGCCGCGGCAGCATGCGAGTCGTCGAGACCCACGGCCGTGAGCGCCTCGGCCGGGTCCCAGTCGCGCTGGCCCTCGTTGTGGATGCGCCGGCCGTACTCGGTGTAGAGCGCACCGAGGTGGTCGCCCTGGCCGGCGGCGCGCACCGACTCCATGACGCGGAGCAGGCCCTTGGTCCACGCCAGCGGCGGGTACCACTGGCTGTCGGCCGGCGGGTCGTTCTTGACCAGCAGGCTGATCGGTTCCCAGGTGATGTCGAGGTCACGGTCGGCGGCGATGCGCCTGATCCACTGGGAGGTGGTCCAGCACCACGGGCAGATCGGATCGACCCAGAATCGAACGGGTGTGGTCATGGCGGCCCCTCTCGTCGACCGGCCCTAGGCGTCCGGTCGCTGACGGTGCTCAACCGGGCTACCGCCCGAACCATTCCGTCGACCGGTCCCGGGGACCCGGTCGACGGTCAGCAGCTCTTGGCCTTGCAGGCGGTGTCGAGAGCGCCCAGGGTCTGCGTGCCGGCCACGCCGTCGATCTGCAGCTTCTTGTCCGTCTGGAACTTCTTCACGGCGGACTCCGTCTTGTCCCCGAACAGGCCGTCGGCCGGACCCGGGTCGTACCCGAGCGCCTTGAGCTTGCCCTGCATGGCGGCGACCCGGTTGCCCTTCATGCCCTTCTTGAGAGCGCCGGTGGTCGGCTCGGCGGTGAAGCCCGCGGTGGTCGGCGTGGCGACCGGCGCTCCCGTCGTGACGGGCGCTCCGGTCGTGACGAGCGCTCCGGTCGTGACCGGTGTGGCCGTCGTGGCTGTCGTGCCGACCTTGGCTGATGTCGTGGCGCCCTTGGGCGACGTCGTCGCCGTCGACTTCTTGCCGCTCGACCCGCCGCACGCGGCCAGGGTCAGCGCCGCGGCACCGATGAGCGCGGCGAACCGCACGACGGTGCGCGGCCGCGAGGCGGCGACGGGTGATGGCTGCTGGCGACCAGAGAACCTCAAACCGCACGCCCCCACCGCCGGGCCCAACCCAGCGGTCACTAGATCCGGTTGCGCGGCACGCTACCTGATTGCCAGGTCGTGTGCGTCCGCGGGCCAGACTGGGTTCATCGCCGGCACCGCGCCGGCGACCGGGACCGGGGGAGCGACCATGGACGACGCGCTGCGCGAGCTCGTGGAGGCGCGGGCCATCGAACAGCTGATGGTCCGGTACATCGACCGGATCGACGCCAACGACCCGGTCGGCGCGGCCGCCTGTTTCACCGAGGACGGCGTCGGCGTCTACTGGGGCGACTACGTCGGCCGGACGGCCATCGCCGACCGTCTCGCCGGCATCCTCGACGGTTTCGTCCACACGAGCCACCACCTGTCGAACGTGGCCCCGATCATCCACGGCGACCGTGCCACCTCGCAGGCGTACGTGTATGCCTTCCATCGCACGGCCGGCGGCAACGAGTTCCTCCACTACTGGGGGCGGTGGGTCGACGAGCTGCACAAGGTCGACGGCCAGTGGCTGTTCGCCCGGCGCGAGGTCGTGGGCATCGGCAGCTACGTGGCCGGCGACGCCCAGAAGGACCGCCCGTTCCCCGGGCATCCGGGCCGGCTCGTGCGCTGACCGGCGACATCGGCAGCTCACACGGGTGGGATTCTCAAGGATTGATCTCGGTTCCCATCGGCCCCTTGAGTACTTCCAGAATCCGCCCGATGGAAAGGGCATGGCCGACGATCGCGACCCCCGCCCGCCCGGACGTCGTCGGCTCGCCTCCCGATGGGCGCTCCCGGTCGTCGTGGCGGGCCTGAACGGCGTGGCGGTCATGGGCGTCGCCCACGTGACGGCCAGCACGGTCAACCCGCTCCGTTCGACGCGGTCCGTGCCGGCCCTGGGCCAGGTCCTCGGCGAGCGCCTGGCGCTCGGCTGCGCTCCGGACCGCAGCGATCCGGCGATCGAGCTCCTGGCGGCGTCGACCACGATCACCGCGAGCGCGATCGCTGCGACGTCCGCCTGCGACGGCCCCTGAAGGGCCGGCCCGCCACCCCCGCTACGGTGACCCCTCATGGGGGACACACGACCGATCGACGTCGACGCGCTGGTGGCCATCGAGGCCGTCAAGCTGCTCAAGGCGCAGTACTTCTACTTCCTGGACACCAAGCAGTGGGACCGGTTGCGGGCCCTGTTCACCAGCGACGCCACGTTCGACCCGGCCGGTGAGGGTGCGTACACCTTCGACGGACTCGAGGGGTTCGTCTCCGGGGCGTCCGCCGGCCTGGCCAACGCCGTCTCGGTCCACCACGGGCACATGCCGATGATCGAGGTGATCGACGCCGACCACGCCGCCGCCATCTGGTCGATGACGGACGACGTGGCCATCGCCGGTGATCCCGCCCGCCGGTTCATCGGCAAAGGCCACTACCACGAGACGTACCGACGCGAGGCGGGCGTGTGGAAGATCGCTTCGTGGAAGCTCACCCGCCTGCGCGTCGACGTCATCGAGTAGGCGGTCAGGTCGGGCGGGCGACCACCATCTCGGAACCGGCCCACCGGGCCGCCATCTTCGAGCCGGTCGTCATGCCGGCGTCGACGGTGATGCACTGGCCGTTGACGTACGAGCCGCCGTCGCTCATCAGGTAGAGCACCGCCTCGGCGATGTCGTTGGCGTGGGGCGCGCGGCCGAGCGGCGATGCCTTGGCCATCAGCTCGGCGGCCTTCTCCACCGCGTCGGGGTCGCCGGTCATCACGTGGGCGGTCATGCCCGTCGGGATCGAGCCGGGAGCCACGGCGTTCACCCGGATGCCGTACTGGGCCAGCTCGCTGGCGGCGCCCCGGGCGAGGCCGATGACGCCGGTCTTGGCCACCGTGTAGACGTGCGGTCCCAGCCCGCCCTGCACCCCGGCCACCGAGGACGTGCACACGATCGAGCCGCCCTCGCCCTGGGCCATGAGGGCCCGAGCGCCGTGCTTCACCGTCATGAACACGCCGCGCAGCAGCACGGCCATCGTCTTGTCGTAGTGCTCCATCGACGTCTCGGCGATGGGCCCCGCGGCGCCGACGATGCCGGCGTTGGCGAACACGGCGTCGATGCGGCCGAAGCTCGCGGTGGCCGCGTCGATGGCCGCGGCCACCTGGGCCTCGTCGGTGACGTCGCAATGGACGAACACGGCGCTGGCGCCGAGCGAGTCGGCGACGGCCTTGCCGCGGTCGTCGAGGAGGTCGGCCACCACGACCTTTCCGCCCTCGGCCACCATCAGGCGCGCCGTGGCCTCGCCGAGGCCGCTGGCCGCACCCGTCACCACTCCCACCTTGCCCGCGAACCGGTCACCCATGGCGTTCCCCCTCGGTCGTGCCCGGCGACCGCC
>JANPGL010000129.1:0-3611 GCA_031423915.1 Actinomycetes bacterium
GCGTTATCGGTCACGCAGTACGTTGGGAAGAACGTCCCCGGCGACGTGTACGTGTGGGTCAGCGGACGGACCGCGCCCGTCACCGCTCCAAGGTCGTCGCTCGCGCCGTCGCCCCAAAGGATGCGGCCGGTGTGCGTGTCGAGCGCGCCGGGATCGGTGAACGATGCCGTGATCGTGACGGGCACGCCAACCACGCCCGTGGCCGGCCCGGTGGTCGTCGGGCTGGGCCGCACGTCGCGCACCGTCACGGTGGCCGAGTCGGTGAAGCATTGGCCGTCGTTGTCGCACACCTCGAGCGTGGCGACGAAGGTGATCTCGTCGGCGGCGAGGAACGTGGCCGTCGCCGTGTTCGCGCCCGTCAGGGCGACCGACGGGGTGGTGGTCCAGCGGTACGAGGCGATCGTGCCGTCCGGGTCGGTGGAGCCGCGGCCGTCCAGCGTGACGACGGCTGCCGGGGTCGACTCATCGACCGAGAGGTCGGGGCCGGCGTTCGGGATGGGCGGCAGGCCGACGCCGTTCAGGAGGAACTGCGTCGGTGTGTAGCGGGCCTCCAGGCTCGCACCGGTGCCGACCACGGAACCGAACGTGCCCGCCACCGAGCCGAACGTGCCGAGGACGAAGACGTCGGCGATCGCCGGCGTGTAGGTGGGGGCGACGACGATCTGCGCGGTGCCGCCGAGCGACCCGGCGCCGGTGGCGCGGACCTCGCCGAAGTTGCCGGTGCCCGGCGCGCCCGCCACGTCGAACACGACCGTGCCGCTCGTGGTGAACGACACGTCCGACCGGAACGTGCTGCGCGACCCGACGCGCAGCGTGCCGGTGTTCGTCATCGCCGCCGTGGTCGTCAGGTCTGCGCCGGTGGTCAGGGTGAGCGACCCCGCGTTCGAGGCGAGCGCGGCGAGCTGCGGGACGGACGAGCCGACGCCGTCGAGCACGACCGTGGCCCCGGCCCCGAGCGCCGCGATGGAGGGCGTGCCGCGGAGCGACAGGGTCGTGCCGTTGGCGCGCCAGGTGCCGCCGGTCAGGGTCGTGCCGGACGCCTGGGCCACGGGGTCCTCCACCGTGAACAGACCATCGCTCGCCGACACCGTGCCCGAGTTGTCCAACCGAATGTTCGACAAACTGCTCGACCCCGCACCCGACTTCGCCAACGTCCCCCGAAGTGACGAACCGCTCCGCCACCCCCGCACCAAACCCGAACACACTCGACGACGAACCCAGATTGAACGTCCCCGCGTTCGTGACCACACCCGCCTCGGCCACCGACAACGACCCCGTCAACGACACCGACCCCGCGTTGACGAACCCGGAACCCGACACCGTGACCGTGCTGATCGGCAGCACCCCCTGATTCGTCACCGGCTGCGCCGTCGTATCCACCGCCAACCCCGACACCGGCACCAACCCACCCGCCAGGAAATTCCACACCCACGGCGCCACCGTCGGCTTCACCGTCGTCCCCCCCAACGACACCTGACCCGACCCGGTCGACGACCACGTCCCCGACGGCGACGACCCCACATCGAAGGTCAGGTTCAGCTGCGCCCCCGACCCCACCGCAAACACCGTCGAGCCCATCACCCCCGGGTCCTCCACCGTGAACAGACCATCGCTCGCCGACACCGTGCCCGAGTTGTCCAACCGAATGTTCGACAAACTGCTCGACCCCGCACCCGACTTCGCCAACGTCCCCGAATTGACGAACCGCTCCGCCACCCCCGCACCAACCCCGAACACACTCGACGACGAACCCAGATTGAACGTGCCGCGGTTCCGGACCTCGCCCCCCTCGCTGATCGTCAGGCCACCTGACAGGGTCAGCGTCTCGGCGTTGTCGATGCCGGCGACGGCCACGCTCGACATCGTGATCACGAGGCTCGTGGCCGCGTTGCCGTCGTCCACGCAGGCGATGTCGGTCGACGTCGGCACGCGCACCGGCGTCCAGTTGGACGCCGTCGCCCACGCACCACCCGTCGTCCTGTTCCACGAGATCGTGCACGCGCCGAGCCCCGCCGCCGGGCTGCCGGCCAGCGCCAACGACGGCACCACGAAGGTCGCCACCGCCAACGCCGCCACGCGCACCCACCGCGCCGAGAGTCCGAATCGTCCGCCCATGTCGCTGTCCTCCGCCTGTCGGGGAGAGGACCCGGAACGGCGGGGTGGCTCGCCCGCCACCCCGTCGCCCCGTGCCGCCGCCCGCCGCCCTCTCGCCTGTGCCCGCCGCGAGATGACGGCATCATGCGTGGGCGCGGTAACAGCCGGGTAACGGCCCGGTCACCGCGCACGCGGCGCGGTGCGACCGCTACGTCAACAGGTCGCCGGTGCGCGCCAGCTCGGCGGCAAGGCGTGTCGACATGGTCACGAGCGGCGACGAGCGCACGCGTTCGACGAGCGAACGGGCGCGGGCCTCATCGTCCGCCCGTGCCCTCCGCGCCAAGGCGGCCGCGAGGTCGAGCGCGCTGCGGTCGGCCCACAACCGGGCGCCGCCGGTGTCGGCCATGGCGTGTGCGGCCGTCAGCGCCGCCACCGCGTCGTCGTGTCGGCCGGCCGTCCCGAGGGCCAGGCCTCGCACGCGATCGATCGGGCCGTAGGAGCTCGTGGCGTGGCCGAGCACGAGGTAGCGGCCGGCATCCGGCGCCAGCACGTCGGCCAGCACGGCCGCGTCGTCCGCCGCGTCGAGGATCGACGCCGCCTCGGCCAGGAACGTCGGCAGGTAGCGGCGCGACGCGTCGGGGATGGCCTCCCAGCGGCGCGCCGACGTGAGGCGACGAAGCCCGGCGCGAGCCTCGTCGAGCTCGCCGGCGTGGGCCTGCATCAGCACGAGCAGGCCCTCCCACGCGGTGGGCGCGGCGTTCGGGCCCACCCGTCCCGCCACGAACGCGGCGATCTCGGCGTGGCGGCCCTGCTCCATCCAGCACAGTGCGAACTGGACGATGGTGGTGCCCGCGGCCGACGACACGCCCATGCGCCGGCCGAGCGCCAGCGTGTCGGCGATACGGCCCTCGACACCCTCGAGATCACCGCGGGCCAGGTCGACCGAGTTGGCGAGCAGCCGCGTGCGCAACCACGCGAACGGGTACTGCGACTGGCGCGCCGCGACGCCGAAGTCGTCGAGTAGCGCCGCCACGTCGTCGACGCGACCGGCCTCGAGGAGCGTGCGGGCGCGTCCGTGCAGAGCGACGACGCGAAGGCTGGCGTCGCCGCTGCGCTGCACGGCGTCGAGCGCCTCGGCCGCGGCGCGCCGCTGCTCGTCGAGGGGCGCGCCGCGCAACGGCGCCAACACGGCTCGCGCCGTGCGCGCCACCGCCACCGACCTCGGGTCGCCGTTGCGGTCGGCCAGCAGCTCGGCCCGGCGCAACAGCGCATCGGCGCCAGGCGAGTCGGCCGCCTGCACGAGTTGATGCATGGCCGCGCACAAGAGATCGACGCACTCCGGCGCGTCCGGTGGTAGCAGCGCCAAGGGTTCGGCGAGCAGCGCCAGCAGCGCGTCGGGGTCGTCGCCGGCGTCGCCCATGGCGAATAGGGCCAGGGCCACCAGCGCCAGCGGCGGCGCGGCGCCGGCGGCGGGGGGGAGCGTCGCGGCCGCGTCGAGCGCGGGGGGCCCCACGGCG
>JANPGL010000130.1:0-2003 GCA_031423915.1 Actinomycetes bacterium
GCTCGCGGCCCTGCGGTCGCTGGGGGTCATCGGACCGGACCTGGCGGCGGTACACACGAAGTCGTGGCTGGCCCCGTTCTGGGGAGCGAACCCGGGCAGGGAAGGACAGTGCAGCGCGCTCGAGCGTCGGGTGAACCGGTACCGGCGCGCACACACGCACCGGTACCGGTCGAGAGTCCCGTCGCCGTGTCTAGCTCTTCGCCAACTCGAGGGCTCGGACGTAGTCATGAGCCGATTGGACCACGCCCATCTGGCGCTGAAGCACCGTGCGGAACTCCGGCGAGATGTCAGCGCCGATCGCGTCGCGGTACTCCTCGAGCGCGTGGTCTTCGCCCTGTTCCGCCGTACTGACCACCGCGGCGAGGTCGTCGCTTGTGAGGGCATCCTTCAGTGCGATCCAGCCTCGATGCAGCGCACCCGGCACGGTCGAGCGGGACTCGACGTCGTCACCATAGGCCGCAGCGATCTTCTCCAACTCCGCCCCCATCTCGGCGCGTTGCGCCGCGAACTCGCGGAACCGTGCGACGACATCGGCGTGGCCGGAAGCACCGACCTTCTCTGCGGCCTGCTCGTAGCCTTCCCGTCCGTTGGCCAGCGTCTTGGCCAGCTGGCTCGCTACTCGTTCGTCTGTAGACATGATCGGCTCCTTCGGCGGACTCGTGGTGCTCGGGGGAGCACGCCGCGACCTCGTCCCCGTTCCCGAGCCCGAGGAGCGGTAAACGTGTCGTTCGCGGCGGCAGCATCGTGACGACGACGGCGGGCGCGACAAGCGGCGTAGCCCGATGGGACCACTCGAGGTGAGGTACCGGAACGAACCCCGGCGGTGGGACCGCTACGGTCTGGCCGAGATCTTCTCATCGAGCCGTTGCAGCAGTTCGTGGGCCGCGAGTTCGATGGCCTTGTGGTTCCACTCGGCCGCACGGTAGACGCAGGCGATCAACCCGGAGCGGTGCACGCGCCGGAAGTCACCGAACGCGAACGCGTACCGGCGCTTGGTCTCGTCGTTCGCCCCGACGGTCAAGCCCAGGTGCCACGCGCCGTACTCGTCCCAATCGTGGCGTGCCAGATAGGCGTTCTTCGCTGGTGCGTCCGGCTGCACCGATCCCCAGTCGCTTCGCCGGACGTACCGTTCGGCTGCGATCAGCTCCCGTGCGTGGGACACGGCCCGATCGTTCACCTCGTACTGTGGCACGTTGGCCTCCTAGCGACCTTAGGGGTCCGACCGGTGAACGCCAAGAACGAGTTGCTCGGGCCGGCGTCAGGGCCGATCACGACTTGGGGTCCGAACACTGCAGGGCTTCGCAGTCGATCCTGTGGGAGCGGATCGATGTGGGCGTGCGCGAATCGAATCACGTCGTCGGGGATGACCAGCGCAAAGTCGTTGACCGATGCGATGTCCCACGCGTACACGAACAGGTCGACGGCCGGAAAGGCGAGCCCGTCCGCGATCGCTCGTCGCCCGATCGGCGAGTCCACCTCTCGTTGGAGATCCGCATGGGGCAGGGACGCTTGCGCTTGTTGAGCCAGTGGGGCCCAGTACGCAAACGGCGGGCCGGACACCACGGACCCGGGGCTCGCGTCATCGACCGGCGGTGCAGGTTGGCGACCTTCGAAGATGGCGATGCCGAACTCGAGGATCTGCCCCACGTGCCCGAGCACATCTCGACATGTCCATCCCGCACACGCCGATGGGGCGTCCCATCTCGCGTCGCCGACGGCGCTCACCACCACATCGAACACGTCGATACCCCGGCTGAAGACCTGGTCGGCAGTAGGTGTCGGCATCAGGTACCTCCGTGATCGCTGACAACGACATTGACCGCGCCATACCCGTTCAAACGACCCAGCAGTCCACGCGGACTAAGTACCCGTCCGATCGTCAGAGAAGGCCAGCGGCACGGACCTGGCCGAGTACATCGCCGCCTAACGCGCAGAGTTCACCCTCCCGTCGACCTTGATACCAGTCGACGCCGTGACGACACGCACCGACCACGCGGCGCGCG
>JANPGL010000131.1:0-10214 GCA_031423915.1 Actinomycetes bacterium
GCCATCGACGTCGACGGCACGCTCATCGGCTCGGATCACGAGATCAGCGGCCGCACGGTCGCCGCGCTCGCCGCGGCTCGGGCGGCCGGTGTGCTCGTGGCCATCGCCTCGGGCCGGCCGTTCGCCGTGGTCGGTGCGCTCGGCGATCACGCCGACTGGGTGGTGAGCGGCAACGGCACGCAGGTCACTCACATCGAGTCGGGCGCGCACACCTACGAGGTCACGTTCCCGCGCAGCGCCGCGGTGGCCTACGTCGAGGCCGCACGCGGTCGCATCGACGGCGTCCGGTTCTCCATCGTGACCGACGAACGCATCGGCTACGAGCCGGGCTTCGAACGGTTCGCTCCGGCGAACGCCCTGCCCGGCGAGCGGGTCGACGACGTGCTCTCGCTGCCGGGCGAACGCGTCGTGCGGCTCATCGGCTACCACCCCGACATGGGGCCGATCGAGCTGGCGCCGCTGCTCACCGGCCTCGATCCGGACCTGATCGCGGAGCACCGCGGATTCGGCGGCGTCGAGATCGGGCCGCACGGGGTCGACAAGGCCGTGGCCCTCGGATGGCTGGCCACACACCTGGCGATCGAACCCACCGACGTGTGGGCGTTCGGCGACGGGATCAACGACGTCGACATGCTGCGCTGGGCCGGCCGCGGCATCGCCATGGCCAACGCCGACGAGTCGCTCCTCGCGGTGGCCGACGAGGTGACCATGTCGAACGACGACGACGGGGTGGCCGTGGTGCTCGAACGGCTGGTCGGCGGTTGAGCCTTTCGCCGTACCGGGTGCTGATGGTGTGCCTCGGCAACATCTGCAGATCGCCGATGGCCGAGTGGGTGCTGCGCGACCAGTTGCGCGCCGCAGGCCTGTCCGAACGCGTCACGGTGGCCAGCCGGGGCACCAGCGACGAGCACACCGGCGACGGTGCCCACCGGGGCACCGTGACGGTGCTGGGCCGCCACGGCCACGACACCACCCACCGAGCCGCCCAGGTGACCCGCGGCGACTTGGCCGACAGCCAGCTGGTGGTGGCCCTCGACCGGGCCAACGAGCGCGACCTGCGCCGGCTGGCCCGAACCGACGACGAGCGCGCCAAGGTGCGCCTGCTGCGCAGCTTCGACCCGGCCGTCGCGCAAGGCGGCGTCGCCGACGTACCCGACCCGTGGGGCCGGCCGATCGAGGCGTTCGAGGCCGTGTACGAGCAGATCGACGAGGCGTGCCGAGGTCTGGTGGCCTGGCTCGAGTCCGAGGCGCTGCCGGCCTGGGAGCGAGTTCGCTAGTACCCGCGCAGGCGGTCGAGCAGGCGCCGGTCGCGCTTGGTCGGCCGGCCGGTGCCGCGCTCGCGCTCCCAGATCGGCACGTCGGGATCCTCCGGCGGCGGGGGCGGCGTGTGATCGACGAGGCAGGTGGCGGCCACCGGCGCGCCGACCCGCTTGTCGATGACCTGGACGACCTCGAGCTCTTTGGTGAGCCCGTGGATCTTGGCCACCACCCGGTCACCCACCCGGACCGTCGTGGCCGGCTTGGCGGGCCGCCCCGACACGGTCACGTGCCCGGCCGCGCAGGCCTTGGTGGCCTCGGACCTGGTCTTGAACTGCCTCACCGCCCAGAGCCAGCGGTCGATGCGGGTCTCCTCCACCGCCCCATCGTCGCACTCCCGCCGCCCGAATCGGGTGTGAGTTCGCGGCCCATGCCCGCTAGGCTCTCCCCCCGCTGCCCGGATAGCTCAGTCGGTAGAGCAACGCACTCGTAATGCGTAGGTCGAGGGTTCGACTCCCTCTTCGGGCTCCAACAGGCGTTGGGGTAACAGGCGCTCCGACGTTGGGGAAAGCCGATGAGCGCCGCCCGGAAGGGCGGCGTTCTGCGTTCCGGGTGGTTCTGGGGCCTGGCGGGCGCTCCGAGGACCGCCGGACGGGGAGTCCGGTCAACGGCGCGAGCCGGTGTCGTCCACCATCGCGCCCCGCCGAGCATGCGCATCTCCTCCCGGGGTGATCAGCGACCCGCTCGGCTGGCAGAGAAGGGCCGTGGCCGACGGCGGGCTCGACTGTTCTGCCCAGACGTGGACGACACGAGCAGGCGGGCATCCGGTTCGTCACGGTCGATCGGCGCGGCTACGGGATGTCCTCGTCACATCCCGGGCGGACGCTGCTCGGTCGGGCCTCGGATTACGTCGAATGCGCCGCGCTGGTCGTGCCCGGTCGTGGGTGGTCGGCCGGTGGCGCCTACGCCCTGGCGTGCGCTGTGCATTGCCCCGCTCAGGTCACGTCGATCGAGTTGGCGGCAAGCGCCGCGCCCGTCGACGAGATCCCATCGGGAGTCGATCTTCGAGCCCGACGCGGAAGCAACGGACGACGCTCTTCCCGCCGACGCTGTGGTGCTCGAACCGGCCCGCACGTGTATGCCGAGGCCGCACGTCGAGGGCCTGCCGGATGGGTCGAGGATCGGATCGCCGATGCGCTGCGCTGGGGCTATTCGCCCTCCGAGTGGGCGGTGCGGCGGGCGAGGACGACCACGACATCGTCGGCGGTCGAGGACTCGCCGATGCTGGCCGTGATGAGTTGCTCGATGGCCGCCTCCAGGGTCGCCGCTGGCTCGATGCCGCCGAGTGCGAGGGCCAGTTGATCGATGCTGTCGGTCAGAGGGGTGGTGCGCCGCTCGATGAGCCCGTCGGTGTACAGCAACAACGTGTCGCCCGGGGCGAACGGGTCCTCGACACTGTCGGGCCATCCGCGGGTCGTGGGGCGGTCCATGCCGAGTAGGGGGCGGTGGATCGCCGCGAGCTGGGTGACGGTGCCGTCGTGGTGGCGCCAGAGGGCGTAGGGGTGGCCGGCGTTGACGATGGCGAACGTGTCCAGGCCGGGGCTGATCGTGGCGATGGTGGCGGTGGCGAACATGACCTCGGGTTTGAGGAGTTCGCTCGCGTGGTCGAGCACGTCTTGGACGGGTGTGTCGACGGCGAGCAGCTCGAGGATCAGTGTCTTCAGCCGCGCCATGAGGGCGACCGCCTGGGCGCCATGGCCGCTGACATCGCCGACGATGATGTACGTGTAGCCAGTCCTCGAGCGCACGACGTCGTACCAGTCGCCGCCGAGCCCGACGGCGGTGGCTGCGGGCTGGTAGCGCGTGGCCAGCTCGAGGCCGGGCACGTCGGGGGCGGGGGTGAGCAGCGCTCGTTGGAACTCGACGATCAGTTGGTGCTGCTGGTCGTAGGTGTCGGCCCTCGCAAGCGTCTCCCCGACCATGCCGGCCAAGGTCTGGGCGACGGCGTGTGCGGCCGGACTGATCGGTACCGGAGTCGTCCACCGGAATGTCAACGCAGCGGATGCGCTGGACGTGATGCGTACGCGTAGCTCCGTGCCCTGCTCGACCAGAGCGCGGTCGCCGTGGGTGTGCGATGGCTTTGTGGGTGAGGTGGTGCCGGTCGCGTTTGCGTCTGGCCTGAGGGACAGCACGGCGGTGCGGGCTCCGACGACGGTCGGTGCGTGCGTGGCGACCACGGCCGCCACCTCAGCGGTGGACGCCGCCCCGGTGAGCGCCTCAGCGAACGCTTTGAGCTGGTGCACGCCGGCCGACAGGGCTTCGGTGAGCACCGCTCGCTCGAGAGCACGAGCAACGAGCTGCCCGATCGTGGTGGCGGAAGCAGTCACCTCGTCCTGGGCGCTGCCCGGGGGGAGCGGGTCGGTGAACGCGAACGTGAGGCCGCCGTACACGAAGCTGCCTTGGAACACGAGCGGGACGCACACGATCGACGATGCGCCCACCTGGATCCAGGCCGCCAGAAGGTCAGGGAACCGTACGGCGTCGCGCCGGTCCGTGACGACGACGATCTCGCCGGTGCGGACGCACTCGGCGAGAGGCATGGCCTCGTCGAGGCGGCGTTCTTGGTGCTTGACCGCAAGGTCCGGGGGGAGGGCGCGGTCGTGCGCCATGAGCAGCGTGGTGTTGTCGTCGGAGAGGTTGCGCCGGCCGAGACTGGTGTGGGTGGCGTCCATGATCGACCCGGCGTGAGCGAGGGTTTCGGCCACGACGTCCTCCACGGTCGCAGCGGCTGCGAGACGCTCCCCGAGATCGGCGATGGCCCGATGCCGGCCGGCCTGGACCAGACGGGCGGCGACGAGTGCCTGGTCCCGCCGGTACGAGGCGACCAAGACGCCGGCCACGACCGCGAGCCCGACGACGATGAGCGCGGGGAGCCACAGGTCGATGCCGTCGGGGTCGTCGGCGCGCACGGTGATTGTGCGTCCCCCGATGGCCAGCGACGCGGCCGGACCTCTTCCGCTACCGAAGGCACGTTCCCCGTCGACCTCGAGGGTGACGGCGATGTTCGCGCCCGCCGCCTTGGTGGCGACCTCGTTGATCGAGTCGAGCCCGACCCCACCCGACACGTACCCGACGACGTCGCCCGACGCGGACCTCACGGCGTGCGCCACGAGCATCCCGGGCCGACCCGTCCCTTGCAGCCGGACCAAGGACCCGAACACCGGTTGCTTCGTCTCGGCGGCCCGTCGGGTCGCTTCGTCGCGGACCGGATCGGAGGCGAGGTCGAAGCCGGGCAGCGTGCGGGTCGAATCGATGAGCGGGTACACGAACTCGACAACCGCATGCCGCTCCCGAGCCTGTGCGGGGGCGAACCCGCCGGTCCCGTCGGCGTCGCGCAGCGTCAGGCCTGTGCGCTCCTCGAACTCGGCGCGGTTCGCCTCGGGCACGACCACGGCGTAAGCCAGCGCAGGCAGCAGGCTCCCGTCGAGCACATCCGTCGCGTACGCCGCGAACGCCTCGGGGAGCACCGGACCGGTGGCGCTCAGGGCACTGGCACCACGCAAGGATCCAAGAGTCTGCTGGAGCCGTCCGAACGCCGCCGCCGCGGCCACGTCCGTGGCTCGACGATCGCGTTGCTTGGCCGCTGATGACGCCGAGGCCGCCGCCGAAGCCAGGGCCACCGACCCGATGACCAGCAGCACGCCGAGGCCGCCGAGGACCCATCGGCGCCGCGGGCCCGCCGAGGCGTCCGGCAAGCTGACCGACCTGGCCGGGGCCCGCCTGGCCGGCGCGTCTCCACCCTGGGCGGCGGTCCGGGACATGCCGCTACGCATCGCCATTGCGCACCCCCAGCCTCGCACGAACCGGAAACACCGATCGCATCTCGTGGATGCGTCGGCGTAGTGAACCACAACGCACGCCGTCTCGTGAAGACAAACCCTTTCGGGTTACAGCACGTTGCTCAAGGCGTCGTGAACTCGGGTGCACGCGTTGTGTGGCGACGACACCTCCGAGCGCTAGCGGCAGCGTCGACTGGGAACTGGTGGTGTCATGACTCGCCGCACCATGACCCGCCCCGAAGCCGCCGACCTGCTCCGCGTCCGGCTCGATGCGCTGCCCGACGAGGTGCAGAACGCGTACCGCGCCCGAGTTGGCGTAGCCCATCCCGACCGTGGCGGCGACGTCGAGCTGTTCCGTCGCGTCGTCGCCGCCCGAACGGCCATGCTCATCCCGACCGAGCCAACGGCACGACCCTTGTCGCCCTCGGCGCGGGCTGCCACCCCTCCGCCCGTGAACACGGAGAAGCAGGCGACCGTCGTCCTCGTCGTGGCCGCGCTGCTCGTGGTGGCGTGGCTGGCCGGCTGGTGGCTGGTCGCCCACCAGACCGTCGCAGCCGCGACCGGCGCGCCGCCCGTGCCGACCCGTGGAGGCTCGGGCTGGGCCAACGTCTGGGCGGCCGTCGCGCTCGTCATCGCCTGCGTTCCTGGCCTGTTCGTGCTGCGCAGCCTCCGCGGTGGTGGCGCTCGTCCGGGCCGTGGAACGCGGCTGCTCCCTCGGGGTCCTCGGGGTCCTCGTCGGTCGCTCATGGCCGGATTCCGAGCGTTGAGCCGTGGTCGGTGAGCCGAGGGAGCGCGTCACCTCGGACCGATCGTGGATGTCGCCGTTCGGGTGGTGGAGGATCACATCGGGACAGGTTCGACCGACTTCTGGGGCATCTCGTTCTCAGCCGCGGCGATGGAGCAACACGAGCCGTTGCATGCGGTCGTGGACGCTGCCGTTCCTCATCCGTCACTCCGCCTTCCACACCCTCGACCACGCGTGGGAGATGGAAGACAAAGACCTCTCCGAGCAGGGCGCCTGACCGTTCCGTTCGTCACCCCTCGGCCGCTGCCGCCTGCGCCTCGGCCTGATCCGAGCGCGCCGTTTCGGCCGTCCGAGCTCGGGGTAGAGAGCGACGCGTGCGGCTAAGGGCTGACTAAAGCTCCTGGTGCCGTCATCCGCTCGTCCACCGGCGCTCGGACGAGCGTCACGACGACAGCACCAGCGACCGCGTCGCTCCCTGCGCCGTACCCCAGGACCCCCAACGGAGGACACATGATACGAAGCGAACGTCAACCCCGACCTCGAGGGGTGAGCCGGCGCGTACGACGAGGTGCCGCCGTCGGCGGCGTCCTCGCGTTGGCCGCCGGTATCTTCGCCGCAGAGGGCGGCCCAGGGCTGTCGGCAGCGTCGAGTCACCGCGAGGCACCGATCATCGCCGGTGACCCCCGCTCCGACAACACCGACGTGTACGCGTTCGTCAGCCCGGAGAACCCGGATCTGGTGACCATCATCTCGAACTGGATCCCGTTCGAGGAGCCCAACGGTGGCCCCAACTTCTACGACTGGGCCGACGCCACCAACACCGCCGGCGGTGCCAACACCACCTATCAGATCAAGGTCGACAACAACGGCGACGCCGTTCCCGACCTGACCTACTCGTGGTTGTTCACCACCCACCGCCGCGACGCGGCGAACCAGTTCCTCTACAACACCGGCGTGATCAGCTCGCTCACCGATACCGATCTGAACGTGTACCAGACCTACACGCTGACGGTCACGGACGGCGGCGGCAACACGACGACGTTGCTCACCGACAAGCAGGCCGCCCCGTCGATCGTCGGGCCCGCCTCGACCCCTGACTACTCGGTGCTGCGCGACCAGGCCACCTACACCCTGCCGGGCGGTGGGAAGACGTACGCCGGCCAGGCCGACGATCCGTTCTTCCTCGACCTGCGCGTGTTCGACCTGCTCTACGGCGGAAACCTCTCCGAGGCAGGCCAGGACACGCTCGCCGGCTACAACGTGAACACCATCGCGTTGCAGATCCCGAAGAGCGCGCTGGCCCTCAACGGCAACGCCACCCGCAACCCGGCCATCGGCGTCTGGAGCACCACGAACCGCGGCGGCACGCAGGTGTCCCGTCTGGGCAACCCGCTGGTGAACGAGGTCGTCGTGCCGCTCGCGCTCAAGGACGCGTTCAACGGCCTGTCTCCCGTGGGCGACGCCGGTGTGCAGGCCGTGGTCGACAAGGTCAACGACCCGACCCTGCCGCACGTCGTGGAGGCCGTCTACGGCATCCCGGCACCGGCTACCCCCCGGACCGATCTGTTCGAGATCTTCCTCACGGGGATCGCCGCAGACAACGGGAACAACGGCCCGGTGAAGGCCGACCTGAACTCGCAGCTGGTGAACGCCGACGCCGTTCGGGCGAACTTCCGCCCGTCGGAGATGCTGCGTCTGAACATGAACACGCCCGTGGCCGCCAACCCGAGCCGCCTCGGCGTGCTCGGCGGTGACTTCCAGGGGTTCCCGAACGGACGGCGGCTCACCGACGACGTCGTCGACATCGGCGTGCAGGCCCTCGAGGGTGCCGTCATCAACGGCATCGTCGCCCCGCTCGCCAAGGGCGACAACGTCGACCGCAACGACCATCCGTTCAGCGGCACGTTCCCGTACGTGGCGCTGCCGAACGTCGCCGCGGTGAACACGGGCCCGGCCCAGGCGCCGCGTGCGCCCGAGCTGGTGTCGACGAGCCCGCAGCGCGTGCTCGAGACCCGCTCGGATCAGCCGGGCGGTCAGATCGGCTTCACGGGCGCCAAGCCGTCGGCCGGTTCCGTCGTCACCGTGAACGTGGGCGGAGCCGCCGGGGTGCCGGCGGGGGCGAAGAGCGTGCTGCTCAACGTCACTGCCACCAACACCTCGGCTGACGGCTTCGTCACCGTGTACGCCTGCGACGCCGCCCGCCCGGCGGCCTCCAGCTTCAACCCGACCGCCGGAGCGACGACGCAGAACCTCGTCGCCGCCCCGGTCTCGGCGACCGGCACCGTGTGCATCTTCACGAGCCAGTCGACCGATCTTGTGGCCGACCTCGCCGGCTTCCACCCGGCCGGTTCGTCGTTCGTGGCCACTGCGCCGCAGCGGCTGCTGGAGACCCGCACCACAGAAGGGCCCCAGGTCGGCTACGTCGGCGTCAAGCCCGCCGATGGCCAGGTCGTGAAGCTGAAGGTGACGGGCACCGGAACGGCCAACGTGCCGGCCACCGCCAAGGCGGCGTTCCTGAACGTCACCGCGGTCAACAGCGTCGCCACCGGCTTCGTCACGGTGTACCCGTGCGACGCCACCCGCCCGCTCACCTCCAACGAGAACACGGTGATCGGTCAGATCAGGGCCAACCTGGTGGCGGCGAAGATCGCCGCGGACGGCACCGTGTGCCTCTACACGAGCCGCTCGACCGATCTCGTCGTCGACCTGCAGGGCTACGAGCCGGCAACGTCGAACTACGTGCCCCTGGTGCCCGAGCGGGTGCTGGAGACGCGCAACGAAGGCGCCCAGGTCGGGTACTCGGGTCTGAAGCCGACCAACGGCCAGACCGTCGAGGTCAAGGTCACCGGATTCGGCACCTCGCAGATCCCGGCCACCGCCGGGTCGGTGCTGCTGAACGTGACCGCAGTCGGTGCCGACGGAGCGGGCTTCGCCACGGTGTATCCGTGCGGGTCGCCCCGACCGCTGGCGTCGAACCTCAACTACAACGGCGACACCACCACCAACCTGGTCTCGGCCAAGGTCGGTGACGGCGGTCGGGTGTGCATCTACACCCAGACGAGCACGCACCTCGTTGCCGACGTGAACGGGTACTACCCCGACGGGACCATCGGCACCGCCGGCTGATCCCTGACGGCTGGGGTCAGGGTGGGCGACCACCCTGTCCCCGGCCGCGTTCGTCGTTCCCGCCATCCCAGCATCCCCCTCAGGAGTCAACGTGCAGAAGCGAACCGGCGTAGCGGTGGGCGCAGCCCTCGTCGTCGTCGCAGTCGTCGCCGGTGCCCTCGGGCGGCGCGGATCACCCGAGCCGACCTCCGCCGCGACACCCTCGTCCGAACTGTCCGCCGCCAGCCCCGCTGCCGCCACCCCCGCTGCCGCACGTCGCGGAACGTCACTGGCGGACACGATCACCGGGCTGCAGGCCCACTTGAAGTCCGTGCCGAAGGACTACCCGGGATGGGCCACCCTCGGCATCGCCTACGTGCAGCAGGCGAAGATCACCCTCGACAGCGACTACTACCCCAAGGCCGAAGGCGTCCTCCGCCAGTCGCTGACGATCGAGGGCTCGGACAACTTCCTGGCCCACGCGGGGCTCTCCGCGCTCGCGTCCGCCCGGCACGACTTCGCCACCGCCGAGGTCGAGGCGCGCACCGGCCTCGCGCTCAACCCGTCGAGCCCGCTGCTGTACGGCGCCCTCGGCGACGCGCTCGTCCAACTCGGCCGGTACGACGAGGCCGATGTCGCCATCGACCGAATGGTGGCCCTGCGGCCCGACACCACCTCGCTGGCCCGTCAGTCCTACCTGCGCGAACTCCGCGGCGACATCCCCGCCGCCCGTGCACTCATGCGCGAGGCCCTCGACTTCGCTCCGACCGCGTCGGACCGCGCCTTCGCCCTGTTCCAACTGGGCGAGCTCGACTTCAACGCCGGCGACGCGAACGGCGCACTCGGCCTCTATCGCGAGGCGCTTTCCGCCTCCCCCGACGACGTCCAGGCCCTGGGCGGAAAGGCCAAGGCGGAAGCCGCGTTGGGCCAACACCTCACCGCCGTCGACGACTACGGCACCGTCGTCGCCCGCGCCCCCGAACCGGGGGTGGTCCTCGAGTTCGCCGACCTTCTGCAGTCGCTCGGTCGCACGGACGAGGCCCGGGCGCAGTACGCCGTGGCGCAGGCCACGCAAGCACTCTTCGTCGCCAACGGCGTCGAGCCCGACGCTGCCGCCACGCTCTTCGCCGCAGATCACGGTTCACCCGCCGAGGCCCTGGCCAGCGGCGAGGCGGGCATCAGGACGCGGCCGTTCCTGGCGATGCAGGACGCCTACGCGTGGGCCCTCCACGTGAACGGCCGCGATGCCCAAGCCCGTGTGGTGCTCG
>JANPGL010000132.1:0-1872 GCA_031423915.1 Actinomycetes bacterium
TAGCGCCGTTATAGGCTCACGCCCAACGGGGTACCACCCACCGACATTGAACACGCATTCGCCCGCACCCACCGAGGGGCGGGACCCGAGAACCGGGCTGGCTGTCTCGAGCCCCGGCATCCCCGGGTGCGCATCCCCACCCAAACCGTAGACCCACCCAATGGATCCGAACAGACGGTCTCCATTACCGGCGTACACTCATCACGCGGGCGCGTCGGCACGCAGCGACCGGTGAGGCAGGGGGGTCTCCTCGCCGGCCGCGCGACCGATGGACACCAGCAACGAGACGAACCCGGCAAAGTAGGCCCCGCCGGGGGCGGGACCGGATCAAGCATCAAGGCGACGGGTCCCCGGCCCGTCAAGGCGAAGCACACGTGCGGGCTGCGCCCGGCCTTGACCGGCCTAGGTTGCGGCCCATGAACCTTCGCATCTACAGAACCAACACCTTCGCGCTTCTCGCCGACTTCGACAGCGATTACATCCCGCGTATAGGCGAGCACGTGATCGTCGGGCCCCACCTCAACATCGGAGACATCCGCCTATCGACGGAGTGGACGCACGAGGTGCTGAAGGTCGTCTACCAGGCCCCCTGGTGTGTTCATGTAATAGTCGACCACGGCGTCGAAGGATCCAACCTCGGAACCGTCGCGGTGCTCACGAACATCACCGCAGCCGGCCCCGATGCCAAAAGCGGCGAAGCTGGTCGTGATGACAGCGCGCCGCCCTCACGGGCCTGGTTTGGGCGAGCCGATTAGACGCGACAACGCCCACCCCACAACGGTCGGGGGTGGGCGTCGCGAAGCCGACCAGCGGCGGCGCTGACGATCAGCTGGCGGTCGGGTACGGCCGCTCAGGGATGCGCTGGAAGTTGCTGCCGGTCTTGAGCGCGGCCGGATTGGTCTCGTCGAACGCCCTACCGGGCATCAGGATCTGCACGGCGGACTTGTCGTCGGCCTTGAACACGGACGGGGCTTTCGGGGTGACGGCCACGGTGGTGGTCCTTTCGTCGGGATCAGCGGATGATGGAATCGCCACGGGACTGCACGCTCGACGGGAGCGCGCCACCCTGCACGATGTTGAGAACGGTCGACCCGGAATCCAGCCGGTGCACACCGAACGCGATCAGGCCGGAACGCACGGTCTCGTGCAACCGCATCGACCGGATCACACCCGCCGTGTCGCCCGCATCACGAGCGGACTTCACGGCCTTCGCCGCCGTGCGCTCGAGGTAGGCGTACAGCCGAGCCCGGCTCGTGAACCGCACCCAGCCAAGCGTGCCGATACGCTCCACGCAGACGTTGACGTCCTGCGGGCCGCCACTCACGACGACCACCCGTGAAGGTCATCCAGCGCCCCGAGCGCACCCTCGGCCTCAGTCACCGCCGATACCACCACGTTCACCCGCTGGGCGGCATGGGCCGCGTCGGCCTGCACAGCGTTGAACAAGCCCTCGGCGGTCTCCACCTCACGCTTGGCGCCCCGCATCCGCTCGAACTGCCGGGCCTGCTCCTCGAGCAACGGGACTTGCTGCGCCCGCAACTGCGCCACCCGCTCCACCAGGGCGGCACGCTCGAGCGTCGGCATCATCGTCTCGACGGCCTGCCGACGAGCGCCACGCTCCACCAGCACCGCCTTCAGGGCGCCGACCTCGGCCGGATCATCCGACGGTCGAGTCGCCAACGGAGACGACAACTCGACCAACTCGGCCAGAGCGGACTTATAGGGCGCTTCGGACTTGAGCGGGGTGTGAGGGTCCGGGGCGCGGTACAGGGGCTCTGCCAGCCTGATGGTTCTCTACGCCGTCAGATTGCGAGCCCCTGTGGAACGGAACCCTACGCGCATGTGCGCGCTCCTGGTAGGTCTTCCTGATGT
>JANPGL010000133.1:0-2715 GCA_031423915.1 Actinomycetes bacterium
CGCCAGCCGCGACCGTGCGGCGGACGAAGGGGAACGCCATGGCAGGGCCGCTCGCCGGCATCAAGGTCATCGACATCTCGGCCATCATCTCCGGCCCGATGTGTTGCCAGATCCTGGCCGATCAGGGGGCCGAGGTCATCAAGGTCGAGCCGCACGGCGTGGGCGACCTCACCCGCATCGGCGGCTACCGCGTGGGCACGATCTCAGCGATGTACGCGGCCGCGAACCGGGGCAAGGCGTCGGTGCGGCTCGACCTCGGACACCCGGCGGGGCTCGCGGCGTTCAAAGCGCTGGTGAAGAACGCCGACGTGATCGTGCAGAACTTCCGACCCGGTGCGGTCGACCGCATGGGCATCGGGCCCGAGGACCTCCACAAGCTCAACCCGAAGCTGATCTACGTGTCGATCTCCGGGTTCGGGCCGAGCGGTCCCTACTCGCAGTGGCGCGTGTACGACCCGATCATCCAGGCCATCACGGGTCTCCCGTCGATCCAGCAGCACGTCGACGTCCCGATGCCCGACCTGATGCGCACCCTCGTGTGCGACAAGGCGACCGCCACCATGGCAGCGCAGGCGGTGACCTCGGCCCTGTTCGCCCGGGCCACCGGCGCCGCCAGCGGCCAGCACCTCGTCATCCCCATGCTCGACAGCTCGCTGTACTGGCTGTGGCCCGACGCGTTCATGGCCCACAGCTTCACGGGGCCCGACGTGATCCCCGGACCGGTCGTCGGCAAGATCTACCGGCTCCAGCAGACGGCGGACGGCCACCTCGTCTACTTCGCCGCGTCCGACGCCGAGTCGCAGGGCCTGTGCCGGGCGCTCGGGCACCCCGAGTGGTTGGACGACGTCCGCTTCTCCACGCCGCAGGCGCGCCAGACGCTCGGCAACTTCGAGGCGTGGGGCGAGTTGCTGCACGCCGCCTTCCTCGACTTCCCGACCGTCGAGATCCTCGAGCGCCTCCACCACGAGCAGGTGCCCGCCGCCGCGGTGAACACCCTCGACAGCATGTTCGACGACCCGCAGGTCATCCACAACGACGTGGTCCACACGTGGGAACACCCCACGGTGGGCACGATCCGGCAGCCCAAGCCGCCCGTGCAGTTCAGCCACACCCAGCACACCACGGTGTGGTCCGTCGACGAGCTGGGCCAGTCGACCGACGCCGTCCTGCGCGCCCACGGCTACGACGACGAGGCCCTCGAGACCCTGCGCGCGGCGGGCGTCATCAGCTGAGCAGGGGCCGCGTGTGCTAGGGCTTTGCCCCGTGTGCCCGCCCGTCCACCACCCTCTGCGCGCCCCGCGATGAGGCTCGGCATCATCGGCGGGGGTCAGTTGGCGCGCATGTTGGCGTTGGCGGCGCACCCGCTCGGCATCGAGTGCCTCGTGATCGAGCCGGCCGAGGACCCTCCTGCGGCTGCGGTGTGCGAGGTGCGGCGCGCTGCGTTCGACGACCCGGACGCCCTCGATGAGCTGGCGGCCCGCTGCGACGTGGTGACCGTCGAGCTCGAGGCCGTGCCGGTCGCCGCGCTCGAACGGCTGGCGGAGCGCGTGCCGATGCGGCCCGGGCCGGCCGCCGTCGCCGCCGCCCAGGACCGGCTGAGCGAGAAGCATCTGCTCCGCCGGCTCGGCATCGCCACCGCACCGTTCGACGACGAGGTCCACGGCCTCCCCGCGCTCGTGAAGTCACGGCGCGGCGGCTTCGACGGGCGCGGCAACCGGCTCGTGCGCACGCCCGACGAGCTGGCCGGCGCCCGCTTCGAGCTCCCCGACCCGATCGTGGAAGGCATGGTGCCGTTCGATCGCGAGGTGTCGATCCTGGCGGCCCGCTCGGTCACGGGAGACATCCGCTGCTGGCCCTTGGTGGCCAACGTGCACGAGCACGGCATCCTGCGCCGCAGCCGCGTCGCCGGCTCGGAACCCGCCGCGCTGCAGGCCGACGCCGAACGGCTGGCCCGCCTGGTCCTCGAGGCCACCGGCTACATCGGCGTGCTGGCGCTCGAGCTGTTCGACGTGGGGGGCCACCTCGTCGCCAACGAGCTGGCCCCACGGGTGCACAACTCGGGCCACTGGACGATCGAGGGCGCCGTCACGAGCCAGTTCGAACAGCACGTGCGGGCCGTGTGTGGCCTCCCGCTCGGCGACCCCTACGCCGTGGGCGCCAGCGTCATGCTCAACTGCGTGGGCGACGAGCCCGACCCCGCCGCGGTGCTGGCGGTGCCCGGCGCTCATCTGCACCGGTACGGCAAATCACCCCGCCCCGGCCGCAAGGTCGGTCACGTCACCGTCACCGCGCCCGGCCCGGCGTTGCTGGCCGAGCGCGTCGAGGCGCTCGTGCCGCTCGTGCCGTTCGTCGTCTAGCCGCGTACGCTCGGCGCGATGCAGACCCGACTGGTGCGCCGCCGATGAAGACCGACACGACGCTCACCCTGGTCGAGCGCGTCTGGGCCGACGACATCCTGCCGACGCTGCAGGAGTACATCACCATCCCTGCGCTGTCGCAGGCCTTCGACCCCGACTGGGACGCCAACGGCCACATCGACCGCGCCCTGGCCCTCATCGCCCGCTGGTGCCAGGAGCGCCCTGTGCCCGGTCTGCAACTCGAGGTGCACCGGCTTCCGGGCCGCAGCCCACTGCTGCTGGTGGAGGTGCCGGCCACGCCCGGGTGCACCACCGACGAGTCGGTGGTGCTCTACGGACACCTCGACAAGCAGCCCGA
>JANPGL010000134.1:0-5103 GCA_031423915.1 Actinomycetes bacterium
TCGCGTGCCCGCCAGTCGTAGGTGGTGCGCCAGTAGTCGCACACCTCGCGCACGTAGGCGAGCGGGATGCCCTGGCTCCAGTCGTCGACCGTCTCGGCCTCGGGCCAGCGCGTGCGGGCCAGCCGATCGTGCAGGTCCGCCAGGGCGGCGTCGCCGATGGCGATCGTGAAGGGGGTAACGGCGTCGGTCACGTCGCCGAGCGTAACCGTGCGGAGACGAGGTGCTAGCCGAGTGTCGGGGGCGGCAGCGGCTCGCCGCTCGGCGTCACCGACGGCTGGTCGGGTACCTCGCCCAGGGCGGCCTTGATGCGGTCGATGGCGTTCGACTCGAGGTTGGCGTACACGAGCGTGGCACCGACGAAGCGGCCCGCTTCCTCCACCAACGAGTCGCGGTTGAGGTCGGTGACGAGCAACGCCACGGTGACCTTGCCGGGCTGCACGGCGTCGCGGAACCAGGCCACCCACTCGTCGGGGATGCCCAGGTCGACCAGGCGGGCCGTCACGGCGCCGGCGCCGGCGCCGATGGCGCCACCGACGAGCCAGCCCACCGGGCCGCCGAGCATGAGCCCGAACAGGCCGGCCCACACGGCGCCCGAGAACGCGGTACGGGCCGGCTGCGGGTCGGTCGTCTCCTTCACCACGGTGTGACCGTTGGCGTCGCTCGAGACCAGCACGGCATCGACGAGCTTGAGGTCCCCGTTGGCCGCCAACCGGGTCGCCGCGGTCAGGAACTCCTGGGCCCGGAAGGCGTCGTCGAACGACATCCCGACCAGGATCTGCGGGCGTTCATCGTCATGGTGGGCCATGACGTCACGCTACCCCCGAGCGGGTGAGGCTACGCCGACGTGTGGGCACGTGACCGAGCGCACACCTCGGATCAGAGCAGCGCGCCGGCCAGCGCCCGCCACTCGGCCTCGGGGATGGTGGTGTCGGGGCGCAGCACCTGCACGCACACATGGTCGGCGCCGGCCTGCAGGTGCTCGTTGACCCGTTCGGCGCACTTGTCGGCGTCGCCCCACGCCACGACGGCGTCGACGAGACGGTCCGACGCCTGCTTCGGGTCGGCCCAGTCGTCGTCGGTGAAACCGAGGCGCTTCAGGTTGTTCAGGTAGTTGGGCGCCCGCAGGTACACGGCCATGCCGCCGCGGGCGATGGCGCGAGCCTTGGCGGCGTCGGTCTCGACGACCACCATCTGCTCGGGCGCCAGCAGCTTGTCGGGGCCGATGGCGGCGCGGGCCTCGGCGGTGTGCTCGGGCGTCGTGAAGTAGGGGTGCGCACCGCTGGCCTGAGCGGCGGCGGTCTCGAGCATCTTGGGGCCGAGCGCGGCGATGACGCGCCCCGGGTCGGCCTCGGGCCCGACGGCCATGAACAGCGCGGCGTCCATGTCGGTCAGGTACTGGCGCATGTGGCTGAGCGGCTTCGAGTAGTCGTGCTTGCGCACGCGCTCGACCAGGTGGTGGTGGCTGACGCCGAGGCCGAGCAGGAAGCGCTCGGGGAACGCCTCCGCGAGCGTCTTCTGGCAGGCGACGGTGGTCATGGGATCGCGGGCGTAGATGTTGGCGATGCCGGTGGCCAGCTTCAGCGTGGTCGTGCCGGCCAGGTAGTTGGCGGCGGCCACGAACGGATCGCGACCCACGGTCTCGGGGATCCACAACGTCGAGAAGCCGAGCGACTCGACGAGCCGGCAGGCCGCCTGCGCGTCCTTGGTCGAGTGGGCGTCGAGGATGCCCGTCCAGATGCCGATGCGGCCGATGTCGATGGTCATGGGTTGACTCCGTAGTGGACGGGCACCGCGAGGGTCAAACGCGGCTGCTGATGGCGACCGGCACGGGCACCGACCCGTCGACCCGGCCGAGCTCGTCGTCGGGGAGGTGGCAGCGCACGAGGTGGCGGGCACTGCGCTCGGTCAGCTCGGGCCGCGAGGTCTCGCAGATCTCACCGATCTTGCGGGGACAGCGCGTGTGGAACGGACACCCGCCCGGCACGTCGGTGGCGCTCGGGATCTCGCCCTCGAGTCGGATGCGGTCGCGCTCGTCGCCGTCGACCGAGGCGACGGCCGACAGCAGCGCCTCGGTGTACGGGTGGTGGGGCCCGTCGAAGACCTGGGCGGCGTCGCCGATCTCGACCACCTCGCCGAGGTAGAGCACGGCGATGCGATCGCTGATGTAGCGCACCACGCCGAGGTCGTGCGAGATGAACAGGTAGGCGACGTCCGTGCGCTCCTGCAGCTCGACGAGCAGGTTCAGGATGGCCGCCTGCACGCTCACGTCGAGCGCCGAGGTCGGCTCGTCGCACACCACGAGGCGAGGCGGGCCGGCGAAGGCGCGGGCGATGGCCACCCGCTGCTTGAGCCCGCCCGACAGCTGAAGCGGTTTGGCGTCGAGGTAGTGGTCGGCCAGCTGGACGCCGCGGGTCAGTTCGACCGTGCGACCGTGCGCGGCCCGGCCCCGCTTGCCCTCGAGCTTCGTCAGGGCGCGCCCGATGATGCGCTTCACGGCGAACTTCGGGTTCAGCGCCGAGTCGGGGTTCTGGAACACGATCTGGATCGAGCGGATCTGGTCACCGGTCCGCTTGTGGGCGACGGGGCCGAGCGGCTCGGTCATGAGCGTGACCGTGCTGCCCACGTCGGGGGCGTGCATGCCGATGATGGCCTTGGCCAGCGTGGTCTTGCCGCTGCCCGACTCGCCCACCAACCCGAGCGTCTCGCCGGCGTGGATGTGCAGGTTCACGTCGCGCAGCGCCCGGATCTCGGCGCCGTCCTGCGTGAACGTCTTCGACGTGTTCTTCAGCGTGAGCAGCACCGGCTTGTCGTGACTGGCCGCCGCCGGTACGAGCGGGGTGTCCGTGCCCTCGACCCGGGGGAGTGCGGCCGTCTGGTCGTGGTGGTGGCACCAGCTGATGCGTCCCGGCGCCACGGCGATGGGCGGCGGCGGCTCGGTGTGGCACACGTCGGTGGCCAGCCCGCAGCGGTCGGCGAACACGCACCCGGTGGCGCCGCTCGGCCGGTCGGGCAGGAAGCCGGGGATGGTGTCGAGCTTGCCCCGCGCCTTGGTGGCGCCGGCGCGCGGGATGCAGCGGAGCAGGCCCATCGTGTAGGGGTGGTTCGGCTCGGCGAACACCTCCTCGGTGCGGCCCGTCTCGGCCATCCGGCCGGCGTAGAGCACCGCCACGTCGTCGCACATCTTGCGGATCACGCCGAGGTTGTGGCTGATGAACAGCACGGCGGCGCCGTGGTCCTGGCGCAGCGCCGAGACGAGATCGAGCACCTCGGCCTCGACCGTGGCGTCGAGGCCCGTGGTCGGCTCGTCGAGGATGAGCAACGACGGGTCGTTGGCCAACGCCATGGCGATGACGACGCGCTGGGCCATGCCGCCCGACAGCTGGTGCGGGTAGCGGCGCAGCACGCTGCCGGGGTCGGCGATGCGCACCTGACCGAGCGCCATGCGTGCCCGGTCCATCGCCTCGTCCTTGGCGTGGCCGAGGAGCGAGAACACCTCGGCCAACTGGGCCCCGATGCGCATCGACGGGTTCAGCGCCGTGGCCGGGTTCTGGTAGACGAAGCCGATCTCGCGGGCACGCAGGTCGCGCAGCGCCCGGGCGTTCAGCGAGTAGGCGTCAGTGCCGGCCACCTTCACGCTGCCGTTCGACACGCGCCCGTTGGCGGCCAGGTAGCGCACGACCGCCATGGCCACCGTCGACTTCCCACAGCCCGACTCGCCCACGAGACCGAACGACCCGCCGGCGGGGATCTCGAACGAGACGTCGCGCACGACCGGGCGCCAGAGGCGACGCACGCGGTAGTCGATGGCGAGGTCGGTGACCTCGAGAGCGGGTGAACCGCCGTTGTCGCTCGTCACCGTTGGGCCTCCTGCAGGGCGTCGGCCACCAGGTTGACCGCCACGACGAGCGAGGCGATGGCCAGGCAGGGGAACACGACCGGCCACCAGAACGGGTTGAACGAGCCGTAGTACTTCGACACGGACAGCCCCCAGACGGCCGAGGGGTCCTGCACGCCGACCCCGTGGAACGACAAGGTGACGACGCTGAAGATGGCGTAGCCGAGGCGCACCGTGAACTCCACGAGGATGGGCCCGAGCACGTTCGGGAGGATCTCGCGGAACATCACGTACAGGCCGTTCTCGCCGCGCAGGCGGGCGGCCTGCACGTAGTCGAGGTCGGTCTGGGCGAGCACGGCCGAGCGCACGGTGCGGGCGATGATCGGGGCGAACGCCACGCCGATCACGATCGTCACCGTGAGGTTCAGTTCGACGCCGAGTATCCGGGTGTTCTGCGAGCCGCGAGCCGTGATGACCACCAGCGCGAGCAGGAGCAGCGGGATGGCCAGGAAGGCGTCGATGATTCGGCTGACGACGAGGTCGACCCAGCGGCGGTAGTACCCGGTCACCAGGCCGAGCGCCGTGCCCAGCACCGTGCCGAGCAGGGTGGCGAGCGGTGCGATCGTCAGGATGTCCTTCGAACCGACGATCACACGCGAGAGCACGTCGCGACCGAGGTCGTCGGTGCCGAGCAGGAAGTCACCACCCGGCTTGGCCCGGCGCGGATAGCCGGTCTTGATGTAGTCGGCGAAGGCGTCCTTGGGGGCGATGGCCCTGCCCCAGAGCGCGCAGGCGATCCAGAACAGCAGGATGACCATCCCGACGATGAACGTCGGCGACTTGGCCGCGGTGCGCAACGTCAGGAACCGGGTGCGGGTGGCGGCGACGGCGGGTGCCTCGACCGACGGGGCGACGACGGCCATGGCCTACGCCCCTTCCAGACGGATGCGCGGGTTCAACGCCGCGAACGAGATGTCGGCCAGCAGCGTGGCGACGAGGTACAGCGCGCCGACGACGAGGACGGATCCCTGCACGAGCGGGAAGTCCTTGTTGCGCACGCCGTCGAGGATGATGCTGCCGAGCCCGGGGTAGTTGAAGGCCCGCTCCACGGCGACGAGGCCCCCGAGCAGGTAGCCGAGCTGGGTGGCGATCACCGCGATGGTGGGCAACAGGCCGTTGCGCAGGATGTGTCGCCTCAGCACCAGGTGGCGGGGCAGACCCTTGAGCGTGGCGGTGCGCGTGTAGTCGGCCTCGCTGGCGTCGATCGT
>JANPGL010000135.1:0-2509 GCA_031423915.1 Actinomycetes bacterium
CGGATGTTGCAGGATCAATTTAATCACGTATGAACCGATGCCAAGCCCACGGGCGTAAAAAGATCGGCAGAACTGTTCAGCGTCCAGTCCAGCATCTTGCCTATGCTGGCCCTCCTGCGGCGCTGTCCCCGGGTGAGCGGGCACGCGCCTCCTCCCAAATGCGAAGGCACAGGGAGTGCAAAGGAGTGCGCGGTGCGCTCAGGGCTCCGCGCGGCCAACGGCAACGGTTTGCGCCATGACCGGCGAACGCTCGGTCCTCGTAGCCCGCCCCGTCGACCAACCCCTCGCCGCGCCGACGACGGGCACCGCGAAGCCGGCGGCGAAGACGGTCGTGACAACGACCGACCGCTTGTCCTCGCGGCACGCATCGCTCGGTGGCCCCTCCGTCAGTGGCGGGACGGTGCCTGGTGCGAGATCGGCATCGGCATCGGCGCGAGCGTCTGCGTCGAGAGGGTCGAGCCGACTTCCGACACCGCCGGCGCGAACCCGCCAGCGCATCGTGGGTCGACGCCGGGGTCGGCGCCTTCGGAATCACCTTCGAACGTGCCGGTACGCGCTGAGCCCGCCGCGTCGTCCACACGCCCTCCACAGGTAGTTGGCACTGACGATCCACAGGCCGGCGGCGCGAACGTGGTCTCGTGGAGACGTCGACCGATCAACCCCATCGTCCGCTCCCGCGCCGCGCTCGCCGGCTCCGCTGGTCAGATCGCCGGCGCCTCGAGAAGGCGGGCTGGAGGACGCTCCTCGAGTACGGCGAGGACCACCTTCGTGCCGCCGATGGCACACTGCTCGCCGTCCGACGGCGATGGACCGCCGAGGCCGAACACGTGTCGGGTCAGCTGCTCATGTGCGAGGTCATCGGCGAGGACCCGCATGTCGCCTGGAACCGGCTGCACCGCGAAGCCTCCCGCCTCACCGCGGGCAACCACTCCACACCGCGGTGAGCCGCGGACGGGAGCGACCTCGGGCCCGCACACTGAACCGCCACGGCAGGCCGACACGCGTGAAGCTCGACGCCGCGCTCCGGCTCCGCAGCTGATCGACCCACCCGCGCATCACGTCCGCGCGACCTACTTCGGCGGCCCGATCCCATCGAGCACGAACCCGAGCGCGCGTGTACCAACTCGCGCCCGGCACCCTGCAGCTCGCGTCGGCCTGGTTGGCAGAGTTCCGGAACCACTGGGAACGCAAGCTCGACCAGCTCGACCACCTGCTGATCACCACCAGCGACCCCGCACCACACCGACGACCGGGCGCCACCAAGGAGCCGAGATGAACCACTTCACCCCCGACCCGAACCTCGATCTCGTCATCGAGCGCACCATCCCCGTGGCGCCCGAGCGCGTCTGGGCGGCATGGACCGAGCCCGAGCTCCTGATGCAATGGTTCACACCCGCCCCTTGGAAGACCGTCGCTAGCGAGCTCGACGTTCGACCGGGCGGCGGCTGCGTCACGACGATGGAATCCCCCGACGGCGAGAGGTTCCCGAACGCCGGCTGCTACCTCCACGTCGAGCCACCCCGCCTCCTCGTGTTCACCAGCGTCATGGTTGCGGACTTCCGACCGGCCGCACCCACCAACGGTGCGGGCGATCTCGGCTTCACCGCTCGCGTCGAGATCGAGCCGGCGCCCGATGGCGGAACCCACTACCGGGCGATCGCCATGCACGCCCACGCGGACGCCTGCAAGCAGCACACCGACATGGGCTTCGCCCAAGGCTGGGGCGCCGCGCTCGACCAGATGGTCGCCCTCCTCTCCTGACCGCCCTTGGCGGCGCGAGCGTCCGGCACCATGAACCGACGAGGAGGGCGCCGCGCTCGCGGCGTCGACCCGGCTACCACCGGTCCCATTCGATGGTCAGCGACCTGATGCGAGCGGACGACCACGACGACCGGACGAGCACGGTCGGGCGGTGTGCGTCGAGGTCACATGGTCTTCGGGTAGTACTGGCCGGGTTGCATGGCTGCGACGTCGTCGCGGAAGCTGCTCGGGAACGGCCACTCGTTCTCCCGGCCGGCGAGCGGGCCCTGGTTGAAGCGACCGGCCATGCCGCCGCCGAGTTGCTCGTTGCCGACGAGGGACCAGGCCTGGCGCTTGTAGGTCCAGTTCTCGGGCTGTAGCTCGTGGCTGATCTTCCACTGCTCGATCGCTGCGGCGCGGTCGCCGGTCTCCCACAGGTGGCGACCGAGGTCGAAGCGGGCGGCAGCTTCGGATCGGTGCGGGTCGCGTGGTTGCGATGCCCGGATCACCTCGTCCGGGGTCATCGCGAACCGGCTCGCTGGGCCGTGACGGGTCCAGTCGCGCACGGCGTCGGCGTACGCGTCGCGGTCCTGGCCGCCGTTCATCGTGCGGCGCGGGTCGATCGGCTCACGTCCTTCGGCCACTGCGTCGGCGACGGCTTTGCGGACCTGCTCCTCCAGTCGCGACGACAGCCACTCGGGATACTGGACCGGTGCGGCCCAGCCGGGCTCGGGTGGCCGGACGATGACACTGTTCTCGTCGATCCAGA
>JANPGL010000136.1:0-12263 GCA_031423915.1 Actinomycetes bacterium
CACGAGCGGGCACACCGAGTCGACCACGTAGCTGCCCCGCTGGCGGGCGGCGGCCACCACTTCGGGTGGCGAGCCGTGGGCCGACAGCATGACGGGCTTGCCCAGTGGTACGTCGGCGATGTCGTCGACGAAGATGACCCCGAGCGCCTGGAACCGGTCGACCACCAGCTTGTTGTGGACGATCTCGTGGTAGCAGTACACGGGCGACTCGAACGTGCGGACCAGCCAGGCCAGCGCCTTTATCGCCATCTCGACCCCGGCGCAGAAACCCCGGGGCGAGGCGAGCAGCACACGGTCGACGTCCACGTTGGTCGAGGGTACCGGGTGCGCCCCCGGCAGTGCCGAGCCGCGCCCGGCGAGGGAGCCCGGCGTCACACCCTCCGGGCCCGACCAGCCGGACCGGTAGCATGGAGCGCCATGTCTGCCACCGAAACGCCCGTCGCGCCGCGTCCCGGCACGCGCGCGCCGGTGGTGGCGGCCGTCGAGCCCGGCTCGGCGGCCGGTCGGGCCGGTCTTCAGGTCGGCGACGAGGTGCTGTCGATCGATGGCGAGGTGCCCCGCGACGTCATCTCGTGGCGCCTGCTCGTCGACGGCGCCGACCCCGAACTCGAGGTGCGCCGAGGTGGTCTCACGTTCGAGCTCCCCGTGCCCAAGGCCGATGGCGAGGCGCTGGGTGCCACCGTGCGCTCGGCGCTGTTCGACCAGGTGCGAACGTGCGACAACCACTGCTCGTTCTGCTTCATCTACCAGCTCCCCCCCGGCATGCGGAAGAGCCTCTACCTGAAAGACGACGACTACCGGCTGTCGTTCCTCTACGGGAACTTCACGACGCTGACCCGCTTCACCGAGCTCGACCTCGAGCGAGTGATCACCGAGGGCCTGTCGCCGCTGCACGTGTCGATCCACACCACCGACCCCGAGCTGCGCAGCCGCATGCTGCGCAACAAGCGCGGTGGCACCAGCCTGCGCTGGCTGCGGGCACTGCTCGACCACGGCGTCACGGTCCACGGCCAGATCGTGCTGTGCCCCGGCGTCAACGACGGCGACGCGCTCGAGGCGTCGCTGGCCGGCGTGCTCGACCGGTACCCCGAGCTGGCCTCGCTCGCCGTCGTGCCCCTCGGCGTGTCGCGCTACAACCCCGAGCCCGACATGCGCCCCCACACCACGGCCGAGGCCCAAGCGGTGATCACCCTCGTCCACGAGTGGCAGGACATCTACCTGGCCACGCTCGGCCGTCGCCTCGTGCACGCCGCCGACGAGTACTACCTGCTGACCGGCCGGCCGTTCCCCGAGCCCGAGGGCTACGAGGGCTTCGACATGCACGAGGACGGCATCGGCATGGCCCGCACGTTCGAGCTCGAGTTCTCCGGTCGGGCCGCCGCGCCCACCGGCCCGAAGTCGGGCTTCTTCGCTTCGGTCGACGGCGCTCCGGCCGAGGGGTACCGCGCCAGCCGCATCGGCTCGGTCGATCCCTGTGGCACGCCGGGGTCGCCCCGGGCCGCCGAGACCGGCAACGTCGTGCGCCTCCGGGCGCGCCGCTCCGCCCCGATCGGCGTGATCACCGCGCCCTACGGCGCCCAGGTGCTGGCCCCCCTGGTGGCCGCGCTCGAGCGCGACGACGTCCGCCTCGTGGTGGTGCCCAACGAGTTCTTCGGCGGGAACACGGCCGTCACCGGCCTCATGGTGGGCGCCGACATCGCCCGCGCCCTGGCCGACCAGCCCGACGGCCACCGCTACCTGCTACCCGACGTGTGCCTGAGCGAGGGACGTTTCCTCGACGGGCTCACGCCGTTCGACCTGCCTCGCCCCGTTGAGATCGTCGCCACCGACGGCCTGGCCCTTCGCCGAGCTCTGGAGGTGGGCCGATGAGCCCCCGCCCCGTCATCGTTGTACCCGACCTGCCCGTGGTGGTGGTCGTGGGCCGCCCGAACGTGGGGAAGAGCACGCTCTTCAACCGCATCCTCGGCAAGCAGGTCGCCATCGTGGAGGACCGCCCCGGCGTCACCCGCGACCGCAAGGCCATGGAGGCCGAGTGGCTCGGCCGCGAGTTCCTCCTCGTCGACACCGGGGGCTGGCTGCCGGGAGGTACCGACCTCGACGCCAAGGTGTCGCGTCAGGTCGAGAAGGCCGTGAAGCAGGCCGATGTCGTGCTGTTCCTGGTCGACGCGTCGGTGGGCATCACCGAGGACGACGCCTCGATCGCCGACTGGCTGCGACGCATCGAGCCGCCGGTCGTCGTGGTGGCCAACAAGGCCGACAACGACCGCCGCGAGATGGAGCGGTGGGAGTTCATGCAGTTCGGGCTCGGCGAGCCGCATCCGATCAGCGCCCTGCACGGCCGTCGCTGCGGCGACCTGCTCGACGTCGTGCTGAGCCACCTGCCCGACGAGGACGCCGAGCCCACCGAACGCGACCCCGACAGCGACGGCTTCGACATCGACGACGACGATGCCGACGCGCCGGCGCAGCGCGCCGACGACGGCATCCCCGGCATCGCCATCGTGGGCCGGCCCAACGTGGGCAAGAGCACGCTGTTCAACCGGCTCATCGGCGAGGACCGCTCGGTCGTGCACGACATGCCGGGCACCACGCGCGACGCCGTCGACACCGTGGTCGAGACGCCCGACGGACCGGTGCGCTTCATCGACACCGCCGGCATGCGCCGGCGCTCGAAGATGGACGACGGCAGCGAGTTCTACTCGTTCGTGCGGGCGCTGCGCGCACTCGACTCGGCCGACGTGGCGCTGCTCCTCATCGACGCCACCGAGGGCATCACGCACCAGGACCAACGCCTGGCCGAACGCATCGACGCGGCCGGCTGCCCGGTGGTCGTGATCCTCAACAAGTGGGAGATCATGGAGGACGCCGAGGAACGCGCCGACGTGACCGCCGAACTGGCCCGCAAGCTCCACTTCGTGGGCGACGCGCCCGTGCTGAAGATCTCGGCGCTCACCGGCTCGGGCGTGCACAAGCTGCTGCCGATCCTGGCCGACGCCATCGAGCGCTACAACCGTCGGGTGCCGACGCGCGACGTGAACCGCGTCATCGCCGACGCCCAGGCCTCGCACCCCGCCCCCCATGGCGGGCGCGTCCTCTACGCGCTGCAGGGTGCCACCGAGCCGCCCACGTTCACCCTGTTCGCCAACCGGCCGATCCCGCGCGACTACCTGCGCTACCTCGAGCGCAAGCTGCGCGAGGCGTTCGACCTGGCGGGAACGCCGATCACGTTGCGCGTCCGCCGCCGCTCCAGCTAGGACGGTCGACGTGCCCTGGTGCGAGCAGTGCGCCAAGTTCTGGAACCCGAGCTCGATGACCGCCGAGGGCGCCTGCCCCTCGTGCGGTCGCACCCTGGAACGCCCCGCGGCCGCCGAGGGCGCGCCCGCCGGTGAGCCGAAGGGTGCCACCCCGACCCTGACGGGTTCGGACCTGCGCCAGCTGGCCGGTGAGGATGCCAAGGCCCCCTGGCACTTCAAGCTGATGGTCGGCGCGCTCGCGGTCTACCTCACCTGGCGCATCGTCGATCTCGTCATGGCTGCGTTCCGCTGAGCTGAGCCGCGGGTCGGGCCCCGTCCGACGCCCACGCCGCGGCGCGTCCGCCCGTTCCGGGCCCCTTCCGTCGCACCGGCGAGACCCAGGGGGCGGAGAAGCGAGCCCCGGCGGTCACCCCGCGGTTCAGCGCCCGCCCTGTCGCACCCGTGGGACCCGCGGGGCCGAGAACCCGGACACACGGTGCCCGCAACGAGGTGGAGCGGACGCCCCGAACCGGCTACAGTCTCCAAGCCGGTTGGTCGCCGGGCTGTGGCGCAGTTTGGTTAGCGCGCTTGACTGGGGGTCAAGAGGCCGAGAGTTCGAATCTCTCCAGCCCGACCAACTCCGGCGGCGGCCGCGCCGCCGGCGTCCGAGAGGACGCTGCGACAGCCGCCGCCGCCCGGCGTGTGGGCCGGGCGACGGCGGCGTGCATCACCGCGGGCGACCGGGTGGGGGGCAGCCGGGACGTCGGGTGGTTGAGGAGCGGATACCACCCGACCACGCGGCCCAAACGTGCAGTCCTGGTCATTGGAACAACCCCCCGTCGCGACCCGGCCGGGCGGCCACCCGCCAGTAGGGTCCTCGGGATGGCTCGCATCGGTTCGTTCGCGCGCCGTGTTCACCTCGCCCTCGCGCTCGTCGTGGCCGGGTTCGCCGTCGCCACGCCCGGCCCCGCGTCGGCGGCACCCCCGCCCGTGGCGCTCGGCGGGCCCGCCATCCTGCCTGTTCGCGACCCGAGCGCGCCGACGACCCAGGCGTCGACGACCCCGCACCTCGACTACTACGGCGGCCCGGTGATGGCGAACGCCAAGGTCGCGCAGGTCGTCTACGGCGCTGGCACGTTCCTGACCGAGACGACCCGGTCGAGCGCCCCGAGCGTGTCGTCGTTCCTGGGCTCGGTGGTCGGTTCCGGGTACGTCACCGAGTTGTCGGAGTACGACACCACGGTCACGTCGATACTCGGCGCCGCCGGCACCCAACAGCACATCGGCGCGGGCACGTTCCTCGGACGGTTCACCATCGCGCCGGCGCCGGCCCGCAACGACGCCAGCATCACCGACGCCGACGTCCAGGCCGAGCTCACCGCCCAGCTCGCCGCCGGAACGCTTCCTGCGCCCTCGCTCGACGCGGGCGGCCGGGCGAGCACCGTCTACAGCGTGTTCTTCCGCAACGGCCAACGGATCTGCGCCGGCGCCTCGTGCTCGTTGCAGTCGCCCGGTTTCTGCGCCTACCACTCGACGTTCCGGCTGAACGGCACGGGCCCGGTGGTCGCCTACTCGGTGCACCCCGACCTGGGCGGCTTCGAGGGTCGCGGCTGCGGGCCGGGAACCGCGTTCCAGATCACCACCGCCGCGGTCTCCCACGAGCTCGCCGAGGTGATCACCAACCCGTACATCGGGCTCGTGAGCGTCGCCGCGCCGCCGCTGTCGTGGTGGGATCTGGCCAACTCGGCCAAGGGCGAGAACGCCGACATCTGCGCCGACGGCTACGACACCCTGGTCCTGGACGGCGTCGGCTACCAGGTGCAGCAGACCTGGAGCAACGCGGCCTCGGCGTGCATCACGATGGGCCTGGCGCCACACCCGGGTGACTTCCAGCTCCAGCCGCGCACGCTCGCCGTGCTGGCCGGCGGCGTCGTCCGGGCAACGGTCCAGTCCCTCGGCCAGGCGCCGGGCACCTACTCGGTGACCGGCCTGCCGCCCGGCACGACCGCCGCGCTGTCACCCGCCCCGCTGCCCGGCGGCGCCACCGCCCAGCTGACGATCCGGGCCGAGACCACCGCGCCGCCCGGCACGTATCCGCTCACCGTGGCCAACGACCTCGGCGGCGCCCAGAGCCTCGTCCTGGCGGTCGAATCTCCGACCGGCGACGTCGCGTCCGTGCTCGCCGCCGACACCGGCATCGTCCGGCTCGTCGACACGCGATCCGGCGCGCCGGTCACGCCCGACTCGGTGCTCCGGGTCGATCCGGGCACCGCGGACGCCACCGCGGTCGTGCTCGACGTGGTCGCCACCGACGTGACCGCAGCCGGCTTCGTCACCGTGTGGCCGTGCGACCAGCCCCGACCGGTGGCGTCGAACCTCAACACCACGCCGGGGCGCACGGTGGCCAACCTGGTGACCGTCGCCGTGCGCCCGGGCGGTGCCGTGTGCCTCTTCCACTCGGCGGGCCACGCCCACCTCGTCGTCGACCGGGTCGCCGTGTACCGGCCGGCCGGGGGACCGACCCGCAGCGGGCGCCTGCTGCCGATAACCCCCACGCGGGCGTTGGACACGCGCACGGCCGGGGCACCCTTCGCCGCCGGGGAAGAACGCTCACTCGACCTGCGGGGCGCAGGCGTACCCGTGGACGCGTCGGCCGTGGTGCTCACGCTCACCGCCGTCGATGCGCCGGCCGACGGGTGGTGGGCCGTGTGGCCGTCGGGTCCTTGGCCCGGCACGTCCAACCTGAACGCCACCGTCGGCCGGGTCACGGCGAACCAGGCCATCGTGCCGTCGGCCCGCGGCACCGTGGTGCTCCGGTCGCTGGCCGGCGGGCATCTCGTCGTGGACGTGGCCGGCTTCTTCACGGGCACGATCGACCCCGAGGATTCGGCGGGCCAGTTCCACCCGCGGACGCCGACCCGGGCGCTCGACACTCGCGACGCGGGAGCACCGAGAGGGCTCGGCGGCATCGTCGGACTCGAACGGGTCGTGCCGCGGGCCAGCTCCGCTGTCGTGCTGAACGTGACGGTCACCGACCCGGTCGCGCCGGGATTCGCCACGGTCTACCCGGCGTCCACGTCGCCGCCGTTGGCGTCGAACCTGAACTTCGTTGCCGGCGACACGGTGCCCGGCCACGTCGTGGTCGGTGTGGCTGACGCCCAGGTCGGTCTGCGCACGAACGTGGCGACCCACATGGTGGTGGACGTGGCCGGCTGGTACTCCTAGATCGTCGAGACGGTCGCCAGGAGGCGTGCGTCAGGCGGCCGGCGTGGTGGCCGCGGCCTTGCGCGCCTCGCCCTTGGCGACGGCCTTGCGAGCCAGACGCGCCTTCTTGGCGTTGATGCGATCGTGCTTGGACCGGCGAACGGCCATTGCTCCTCTACCCATGGCGGTGCAGGCTAGCGCGCGTCACTCGTGCGTGAGCAGGTGGATCAGGCTCGAGGTGTCCCACCGGCGGCCACCGCGCCGCTCGACCTGGGCGTAGAACTGGTCGACGAGCGCCGCCACCGGCAGGCGGGCGCCCGAGCGGCGGGCCTCGGCCAGGCAGATGCCGAGGTCCTTGCGCATCCACTCGACGGCGAACCCGAACTCGAACTCGTCGCGCACCATCGTGCGGCCGCGGTTCTCCATCTGCCACGAGCCGGCCGCCCCTTTCGAGATGACGTCGAGCACCAGGTCCATGTCGAGACCGGCGGTCATCCCCAGGTGGAGGCCCTCGGCCAGGCCCTGGGCGATGCCGGCGATGCACAGCTGGTTGACCATCTTCGTGAGCTGCCCCGAACCGGCCGGCCCGATGAGCGTGCAGGCCCGGGCATAGGCGTCGATCGAGGGTTTGGCGTCGTCGAACGTGGCCTGCTCACCGCCGACCATCACGGTCAGCGCCCCGTTCTCGGCGCCCGCCTGACCACCCGACACCGGCGCATCGAGGACCCGCAGGCCTGCCGCCGTGCCGGCGGCCGCCAGCTCGCGGGCCAGGTCGGCGGACGCCGTGGTGTGATCGACCAGGATCGCCCCCGGTGCCATGCCGGAGAAGGCGCCGTCGGGGCCGAGCACCACCGAGCGAACGTCGTCGTCGTTGCCGACGCAGGTGAACACGATGTCGGCGCCCGCCGCGGCCTCCCGAGGCGTCGCGGCGGCGCGGCCACCGTTGGCGGCTACCCAGGCCTCGGCCTTGGCGGCGGTGCGGTTGTAGACGGTGACCTGGTGACCGGCGGCGGCGAGGTGACGGGCCATCGGCCCGCCCATCACGCCGAGCCCGAGGAAGGCGACTGGACGCATGGCCCGCGAGTCTGCCCGCGCCGACGCGACCGTGCCGCCCTGCGGCCGTCCTGCCCTAGGGTGACGTTCATGTGCGGACGCTTCGTGTCGGCCACGCCGCCCGACGAACTGGCCGCCTACTTCGGCGCCACCGTGGCCGCGGAGGCGCTGGCGCCCAACTTCAACGTGGCCCCCACGGCCGACGTGTACGCCATCGTCGACACGGCCACCGGACCCGAGCTGCAGGTCTTCCACTGGGGGCTCGTCCCGTCGTGGGCGAAGGAGGCCAAGATCGGGCAGAAGATGATCAACGCCCGCGCCGAGACGCTGGCCAGCAAGCCGGCGTTCAAGTCGGTGTTCCGCAAGCACCGCTGCATCGTCCCGGTCGACGGGTTCTACGAGTGGCAGGTGGTGCCCGGCCTGAAGAACCGCCAGGGCAAGCCGGCCAAGCAGCCGATGTACATCCACCGGCTCGACGGCGAGCCGCTGGCCTTCGCCGGCCTGTGGTCGACGTGGCGCGACCCGAACGAGCCGCCCGACGCGCCCCGGCTGCACTCGGCGACGATCGTGACGACGAGCGCCAACGGCGACATGGCGCCCATCCACGACCGGATGCCGGTCATCCTTCCGGCGTCCCGGTGGGCCGAGTGGCTCGACCCCGCCAACGACGACCTCGACAGCCTCGGCCGGCTCCTCGTACCCGCCCCCGACGGTCTGCTCGTCCACCACCCGGTGTCGACCGACGTGAACAACGTCCGCAACCGGGGCGACCACCTGCGCGACGAGGTGCCGCCGCTCACGCCCGAGCCGGCCGACGCACCGCCGGACGGCGCGGACGAGCTGCCGCTGTAGACGCCCTCAGACGACCTCGGTGTGGCCCGCGGCCGTCAGCGCCGAGCGGAGCGCCTCGGCCGCCTCGGCCAGTTCCTCGCTGGGGACGGAGGCGGCGGCGTTGGCGAAGCTCAGCTGGCGCATGTCGGTGGTGGGGATCACGTGCACGTGGACGTGGGGGACCTCGTAGCCGGCGATGATCACGCCGACCCGCTCGCAGTCGAACGCCGCCTGCTGGGCCTTGCCGACCACGTGGGCCACCTTCATCAGGTGGGACACGGTCTCGGCCGGGAGGTCGATCCAGTGCTCCACCTCGGCTCGCGGGACGACGAGCACGTGGCCGTGGGCCATCGGGTTGATCGACAGGAAGACCACGCACACGTCGTCACGCCAGACGAACGTCCCCGGGATCTCGCCGTCGATGATGCGGGTGAAGATCGTGGGCATGCCCGTCATCTTCGCACCGGTCGGGGGCGGAGCCCGCCCCGGCTGCGGCCGGGCCCTAGCATTGCGACATGGACCGTGCGCTCGCCGATGGTGATCCGCTGAGCGCCCCGGCCGACGGCGGGCTCCTCACGATCCCCAACCTCATCACGGTCGTGCGGTTGTGCTGCCTGCCGGTGTACCTGTGGCTCCTGTTCGGGCGCGACAGCCGGGTGAGCGCGGCGATCCTGCTGGCCGTCCTCGGCGCCACCGACTGGGTCGACGGGTTCGTGGCCCGGCGCTTCCACCAGGTGTCCGAGATCGGCAAGATCCTCGACCCCACGGCCGACCGGCTGCTGTTCATCGTCGGCGTCGGCGCCATGATCGTCGACGGCTCGGTGCCCCTGTGGTTCGCGTGGGCCGTGGTGGCCCGGGAAGCCATCGTGAGCGTGGTGCTGGTGGGCGCCTTCCTCGCGGGGATGGAGCGCTTCGACGTGAGCTGGTGGGGAAAGTCGGGCACCTTCGGTCTCATGTTCTCGTTCCCGATGTTCCTGCTCGCCGCGGGCCTCCACGGCAGCGCGTCGATCGGTTGGGAGGCGGCGGCCTGGGCCTGCGGCTTGCCGGGCCTGATCCTGAGCTACTACGCCGCGTCGCTCTACGTGCCCCAGATGCGCCGCTCGCTCGCCGCGGGGCGGCGACGCCGGGAGCTGGCCACGTGACCGGGGGCGCACCGTGAAGGCCGTCATCATGGCCGGCGGCGAGGGCACCCGCCTGCGACCGCTCACGTCGAGCGCCCCCAAGCCGATGCTCCCCATCGCCAACCGGCCGATGATGGAGCACATCGTCAACCTGCTGCGCCGGCACGGCTTCGACGACATCATCGTCACCGTGGCGTTCATGGCCAACGCCATCAAGAACGAGTTCGGCGACGGCAGCGAGCTCGGCGTGCGCATCCGGTACGCCAACGAGCCCACGCCGCTCGGCACGGCCGGGAGCGTGCGCAACGCCATGGAGTGGCTCGACGAGCGCTTCCTGGTCATCTCGGGCGACGTGCTCACCGACATCGACCTGTCGCAACTCGTGCGCTTCCACGACGAGCGCGCCGCCACGGCCACCATCGGGCTCGTGCACGTGCCCAACCCGCTCGAGTTCGGCATCGTCATCACCCGCGAGGACGGCACCATCGAACGCTTCCTCGAGAAGCCGACGTGGGGTCAGGTGTTCTCCGACACCATCAACACGGGCATCTACGTGCTCGAGCCCTCGATCTTCGACCACATCCCCGAGGGTCGCTCGGTCGACTTCTCCAGCGAGGTGTTCCCGGCGCTGCTCGCCGAGGGCGGCGCGCTGTACGGCGCCGTGGCCGAGGGCTACTGGGAGGACGTCGGAACGCTCGACGCCTACCTCCGGGCACACAAGGACGTGCTCGACGAGAAGGTGACGCTCGACATCCCCGGCTTCCACGCCAGCCAGGGCATCTGGCTCGGCGAGGGTGCCGAGATCGACCCGGACGCCCAGGTGATCGGCCCGGCCGTGATCGGCCCGGGATCCACCATCGGTCCCGGCTGCCGCCTGGGCGAGTACGTCGTGCTCGGGTCGAACGTGCGCCTCATCGGCGACGCCGATCTCGAACGCAGCATCCTGCAGGACAACGTGTACGTGGCCAGCGGCACACGCCTGCGCGGCACGATCGTCGGTCGGTCCAGCAACCTGCGCGCCAACGTGCGATGCGACGAGGGTGTCGTGCTGGGAGACGAGGTCTACGTCGGCGCCGACGCCGTCCTCGGCAACGACGTCAAGGTCTACCCGTTCAAGACCGTCGAGGACGGCGCGGTCGTCAACACCTCGATCGTGTGGGAGAGCCGCGGCGTCCGCAGCCTGTTCGGTCGACAGGGCGTCGTCGGCCTCGCCAACGTCGACATCACGCCCGAGCTCGCCACGCGCCTGGCCATGGCCTACGGCACGAGCGTGCGCAAGGGCGTCACCGTGGTGACCTCGCGTGACTCGTCGCGAGCCGCCCGCATGCTGAAGCGCTCGATCATGGCGGGCCTCAACGCCACCGGCGTGAACGTGCTCGACCTCGAGGTGGCCGACATCCCGGTGACGCGCTTCCTCGTCCGCTCGCCCCGGGCGGTCGGCGGGCTGAGCGTGCGCCTCGCCCAGGACGACCCCCAGAGCGTGCGCATCCGGTTCTTCGACAACGAGGGCGTCGACATCTCCGAGGAGGCGCAGCGGCGCATCGAGCGGCTCTTCCAGCGCGAGGACCACCGGCGGGCCCTGCCGGCCGAGATCGGTGACATCGCGTTCCCGCCTCGCGCCCTGGAGGACTACACGGCGTCGCTGGAGGGCACGGTCGAGACGGCCGCCATCTCCGGACACCGGTTCAAGCTGGTGCTCGACTACAGCTTCGGCGCCACCTCGTTCGTCATGCCCAACGTGTTGGCCAAGCTCGGCGCCGACGTCCTGGCCGTGAACCCGTACGCCTCGACCCACGGCATGATCGAGCACGACGCCGGCGCGGCGGCCGAGCGGGTGGCGGCGCTGGTGCGGGCCTCGGGCGCCCACCTCGGGGGCCTGTTCGATCCCGACGGCGAGCGCCTCACCCTGGTGGACGACTCGGGTCACGTGCTCACCGACACCGAGGCCATGCTGGCGCTCGTCGACCTGGTGAGCGACCACCTGCTGGGCGACACGATCGCCGTCCCGGTCAACGCCACCGCCCGGGTCGATGACCTGGTCCGTTCGAGAGGCATCCACGTACGCCACACGAAGATCTCGACCTCCGCGTTGATGGACGCCGCCAACGAGCCCGGTGTGGGATTCGCCGCCGATGGCGAGGCGGGGTTCATCCTCCCGGGCTTCCTCCCGGCGTTCGACGCGGCGGCCGCCCTGGTGAAGGTGCTCGACCTGCTGGCCCGCAGCGGCCGAACGCTGTCCCAGGTACGAGACCAGCTGCCTCGGGTCCACCTCGTCCACGACACCGTGGTGACGCCGTGGGAGCAGAAGGGCCTCGTCATGCGCACCCTGGTCGAGCACGCCACCCACGAGGTGGTGCTGGTCGACGGAGTGAAGCTGCTCCACGACGAAGGGTGGGTCCTGGTCCTGCCCGACCCCGAGGAACCGGTCACGCACGTGTGGGCCGAGGCGGGCACCGACGCCGACGCCCACCGGCTCGCCCAGGAGTACACGCGGCGGATTCGCCAACTCTTACGTTGACGCCTGCGCCGCAGCACCCCGCCGTTGACTAACGTTCAGATCCATGGAACTCCCGGGCGACCTCCTCTACTCCAAGGACCACGAGTGGGTGAAGGTCGAGCCGGGCGACCGCATCCGGATCGGCATCACCGACTACGCGCAGGACGCGCTGGGCGATGTCGTCTACGTCCAGATCCCCTCCGTCGGCACCGCGGTGAAGGCGGGTGAGAGCTTCTCCGAGGTCGAGTCGACCAAGTCCGTGTCCGACATCTACGCCCCGGCCTCGGGACGGGTGGTCGAGGTGAACTGCGCGTTGTCCGATCA
>JANPGL010000137.1:0-3275 GCA_031423915.1 Actinomycetes bacterium
GGGGAAGGCCGACCGCAACGGCCAGGTCACCCACCGTGATCCGGGCCGGGTCGCCATCGACGTCCCACGCCCGGTCGCCGCGGCCGTCGGGCGTGACGAGCTGGAACGTCACGGCGCCTCCCGGAGCGCCCGCCGTGGCGCATCTGCGGGGCTCGCTGACCGCCCGAGCCTCTCGACCGCCCACCGGGGGAGCGACTCCTCGGCGCTCAAGGGCCGGACCACGACGGCAGAGGCGAAGTCGGGCGCCCGGACAGGGCCGTCGAGGCCACCGAGCGCAGCCCCGACGGCCAGCGCCACCGCCGGGAGCTCGTCGTCGGGGAGGTCGTGGGCTCCCCGGCCCAGCACGCGCCGGAGCCGCTCGGCCACATCGGGGACCGGTGTCCCGTGCACGTGAAGGGCCAGGCTCGGTCGGGCCGATGCGGGTGCGGACATCGCTCCCGCCTCGAACCGCATGCCGCGACCGACGGTCACCCGCCACATCGTGTCGAGGTGCACCACCTCAGCGGTCCATGTCGCCTCGGCCAGGTCCACCAGCGACAGCATCACGGCGACGAGACCAGCGGGCATCGGTTCGATCGACGTGACCGCCAGGCCCGCCGCCGTGAGCGCCTGGCGCGTGCGCACGACGGTCGAGCGCCGCGCGCCGGCCAGAGCGGCCGAGGTGCCCAGGATCGACACGGCGTCGGCCCACAGGACATCTCCGGGCTCGCCGGCCGGCAGCCGGCGCGTCAGCGCAGCCACCGGGTCGCCCCGTCCCTCGCCGAACGGGACGCAGACGACGTCGGGGGAGGCCAGGGCGACACGCACCGGCTCGCCGCCCACGCACCGATGGAGGGCACCGGCGGCCGTGGCCGGCAGGTGCCCGGCGCGTCGCACCAGGCCCGACACGATGCAGCCCTCGGGCACGGGCACGCTCGTCCAGTTGGTCAGGCGGGGGCGGCCGCGCCCGTCGAGCTCGACGCGTGCCACCCGGGCGGCGTCGTCGGCGAGGTGCAGGCCGACGGCCGACGTGGCTCGGCGCGGGGGCGGCGGATGGTCCATGCCCGTCGTCCGACCCGACGGCGCCGCCGCTGTGACCGGATCGGCAGAAATTCTCCTCCGGGAAGGTGGGCGGGAAGGTCACCGGGAGGGCCAACGGGAGAGCCGAGGCGCACGGTACCGCTGTCCGAAACGACCTGGAGGTGGCCATGTCGATGTTTCCCACTCGTGCCCTCGCACCCCTCGACGCCGAGGTGGCCCGTCTCGGCCGACCCCGCGCCTGGACCGCAGTACAGGCGGCGTGGGCCGACGAGCCGCTGCTGCGGGTACCGTCGGTCGGCGACATGTTGGCCCGGTTGCGGGGAACCGGCGCCGAGACCGACCCGACGGCGTCGCGGCTGGTGGCACTCGCCGCCGCGGACGACGCCGATGCGCTCACGGTGCTCCTCGCCACCGTGGCGGGGGTGTTCGTGGCCACGAGCCGTCGGCGCGGCGTCGACGTGGACACGGCGGTCGCCGACCAGCTGTCGATCGCCGCGGAGATCGTGCGGTCCACCGAACTCCCGCCCGTGCACGTGCTGGCGGTGCTGGTGAGTCGGGTGCAGGCCCGGCACCGCCGGCTCCGCCATCGCACGCGGGTGCTGGGGGCGGGCGGCGACGTGCTGTTCACCCTGGCATCCGACGACGATCCGGCGCGGTGCGCGCTGGCCCGGGTGGAACTGCGCTGGGTGGGCGAGGCCGTGCACCATCAGGTCGAGCGGGGATCGTTCACGCAGGACGATTGGCGGCGTCTCGTGGAGCTGCGGGTCCACGAGCGCACGAGCGACGAGATCGCCCGACGGGACGCCATGACCGCCGCTGGCGTCCGCAAGCGCGTGCAGCGCACGGCGGCCGCGATCGCGCTGGTGCGCTACCCCGCGGCGTGACGCCCTGCGCAGGGTCAGCCCTTCGTGCGCCAGTTCACGACGCCGTCGGCGTGCAAGCGGTCGACGTCGGCGTCGCTCAGGCCCAATCGGCCGGTGAGCACGGCGCGGGTGTGTTCCCCGAGCTGCGGCACCGTGTCGGTGGCGTCGGCCGGCGTCGACGCGAAGCGCCACGGTGGGCGGGGCTGGCGCGCTGGTCCGACCGGCTCCACGTGGTCGTGTTCGACGACCGCGCCCACATGGCGCAGGTGGGGGTCGTCCAGCATCTGCTCGCGGGTGTTCACGCGGCCGAGCGGCACGTCGTGCTCCGCGAAGCGGGCCATCACCTCGTCGGTCGTGTACTCGGCGAAGCCCGTGCCGATCAGCGCCAGCGCCAGGGCCTGGTTCTCGAGGTACGCCTCGGGCGTGTTGAACCGCATGTCGGCCAGCCACTCCGGATGGTCGAGCGCCAGGGCCACGCGCTCGAACGGGTTCACGGTCGGCATCGTCACGACGTGGCCGTCCTGCGTGGCGTACAGGCGGTAGGCGTCCTTCACGTCGTATGGCATCGTCCGCTCGGCCAGGGTGTGATGCGAGGCCATGGCGTCCACCCAGAAGAACGCCAGGCCGGCCTCGGCCATGGAGATCTCCACCAGCTGACCCTGGCCCGTGCGCTCACGCGAGAACAGCGCCGCGAGCACCGCCTGACACGCCGTGTACGCGGTGCTCTTGTCGACGATCACCTGCCGGTTCATGTCCATGGCGCCCGACACCGGGTCGGTCTGGTAGTCGACCATGCCGAGGAGGCCCTGCAGCACGAAGTCCCACGCCGGCAGCGTGCTGTACGGCCCGTCGCTACCGAAGCCCGTGATGTGGGCGTACACCAGCTTGGGGTTGCGTGCGCTCGCCTCGGCGTAGCTCACGCCGAGCGCATCGGGCTTGCCCGGCCGCATGTTGGTCACGAACACGTCGGCGCCGTCGACGAGGCGGGCCAGCAACTCGCGCCCCTCGCCGGTCTTCGCATCGAGCCACACCGACTGCTTGCCGCGGTTCGTGTTGTAGAACAGCGGCGGGATGCCGTCGCGGTAGACCACGTGGCGGCGGTACAACGACGACGCCGGTGTCTCGACCTTGATCACCTCGGCGCCCAGCTCGCGCAGCAGCAGCGCGCACAACGGCCCGGTGATGATGTCCGACATCTCCACCACGGTGATCCCCGCCAACGGTCCGTTCATCGTGGCGCACGATACGCCCGCCGCCGAGCGGGCCGAGCTGACGTGGACGTTCCCGTGCGCGTGGTTGACGGTGGAGGTGCACACCGCGCTGGCCGGCGTGGGGCTCACCGCGGTGCTGGCCCGGGCCCTGGCCGACGAGGGCATCCCGTGCAACGTGCTG
>JANPGL010000138.1:0-12992 GCA_031423915.1 Actinomycetes bacterium
CGCTGCGGCGACCGGGTCGGGCGCCACGGTGTGCTCGACGCCGGCGACGGTGAGCCGTACCGACAGGTCGAGGCGGCGATCGCCGCTGGCCACCACCGTGCGGTGCGCCAGCAGCTCGAACGGCACGTCCCAGATCCACGACGGGTCCATGCCGTCGGCGCCGCGGGCATTGAGGCACACGACGACGGGCGAGGTGCCCCCGTCGAGCAGGTGCATGATCTCGGTCCAGCTCGCCGGGTTCTTGCCCATCAGCAGGCGAACGTCGCGCCCGTCGACCGGCACCGTGCGGTAGCGGCCGGCCACGTCGGTCACCTGGGCCATGGCGGCGACCGCACCGGCCACCGGTACGCCGCGCGCCGCGCACACGGCGGCGGCCATGGCGGCGTTGGCCCGGTTGAAGTCACCCGGCAGGGCCAGTTGCATCGGCGTCGTGTCGCCGTCGGGGCCGTGCAGGCCGTCGGCGTCGACCCGCCACATCGGCGCCGGGCGACCCATGCCGCACTCGCAGCGCCACGTGCCGTCGGCCGCCACGATGCGCACCCGGGCACACTCGGGGCACAGCGCAGCGTCCTCGCCCCAGCGGCTGCCGGCGCCCACCCAACGGACGTCGGGGTGATCGCCCACGGCCCACACCACGAGCGGGTCGTCGGCGTTGGCCACGACGGTGCGCGGGCGGTCGGGCCCGGCCAGCAGCTCGCGCCACCGGTCGGCGATGCGGCGGATCTCGGTGATGCGGTCGAGCTGGTCGCGCGACAGGTTGAGCAGCACGAGCACCTCGGCGCGGGCTTCGCGCACCATGGCCGGCACGTACAGCTCGTCGACCTCGAACACCAGCTCGTCGGCGGGGCGCGCCGCGGCCTCCACCAGCCCGGCCGGCAGGTTGGCGCCCCGGTTCGACGAGACGCGCCGCGTCGAGCCGAGCCCGGCGGCCACGAGCCTCGTGGTGGTCGTCTTGCCGTTCGTTCCGGTGACGACGGTGACGGGGCGACCGCCGACGAGTCGCCCGAGCACGCCCGGGTCGACCTTCATGGCCACCCGGCCGCCGATCACGGCGCCGTGCCCCCGGCCGAGCAGCTGCGAGGCGCGGCTCGCCACACGGCCGGCCACGACGGCGAGGCGCGTGCGCGCCGTGGGCTGCAGGACCGTGGCCATCGCCGACGAGGGTACCGGCTGCCCCCGGCCCCCGCCGGAGCACCCTGGCTACGCTGCGGCCATGTCCGTGCGCGTGGAGCTGAACGAGATCCCCGACCAGCTGGCCCGCTTCGGCGCCGCCGCCTTCCTGCTGACGGTCGGCGACGACGGCCGTCCGCATCCGGCCAGCGTGCGCGTGACGTCGTCCGACGGCGTTTTGCGCGCCGGCGCGGGGCGTCGCACCCGGGCCAACGTCGACCCGCGACGCGAGGTGACGCTGCTGTGGGCGGGCCCGCTCGATGGGTTCGCGCTCCTCGTGGATGGCACCGCCATCGTCGAGGAGGACGACGTCGTGGTGACGCCCACGAGCGCCATCCTTCACAAGCTCCAGGAGGCGTGACGTGGAGGTCGCCCGGGCCGACGGGTACGCGGTCAGCGACGACACCGCCCGCCTCGACCGTGAGCGCGTGTGGCGCTGGATCTCCACCGAGACGTACTGGGCGGTGGGTCGGCCGCGTGAGCTGATGGACCGCGCCATCGACGGGTCGCTGTGCTTCGGGCTCTACGCGCCCGACGGATCGCAGGCCGGCTTCTGCCGCTTCGTCACCGACCGGGCGACGTTCGCCTTCCTGAGCGACGTGTTCGTCGACACCGCCCACCGCGGCACGGGCGCCGGCACGTTCCTGGTGGGCACCGCGCTGTCGCACCCCGACATGGCCGCCCTCGCCCGCCACGCGCTCGTCACCGACGACGCCCACGGCCTCTACGAGAAGTTCGGTTTCGCCCGCCACGCCGACGACGAGCACCGCATCTGGATGGGCCGGCTGACCCCGAGCTGAGCCGGCCCGCCACACTCGAAGCGATGGCGGACATCGTCGCCGTGGCCGACTGACGGGCGCGTGCGAAGACGACCCGGCGGCTGGCGCTGCGAGCTGGCAGGCTCCGCTCGTGACGCGTGCCGGCCGTGGCCGCCGTGCTCGACTGGGCAGCGACCCATCTGCCATCCGAACCCACCGTGTTGTGCACGCAGGTCGCGAACGATGCGTCGATGCGCCTGGCGGCTCGTCTCGGGTTCCGTGAGGTGGAGCGCTTCGTGCAGTACGACGCCGAGCAATGGTTCGGGGCGCGCGGCTGACCGCGCCGGTCACGCTCGCCGCGGCCGAGCCCGGAAGGTCCCGTCAGGCCGGTTCGATGTCGGTGGCCCAACCCTTGGCGACGGGCTTGAACGCCGGCGGGCGCTTCTCGACGAACGAGGCCACGCCCTCGCGGAAGTCGCCCTGCTTCAGCGATTCCCGCATCAGCTGGATCGACCACTCGAGCGACTCGTCGATGGTCTGCTCTCCGGCGCGCCACACCTGGCGCTTCATGGCCGCCATCGAGCTGGGCGACGAGTGCGCGATGAGCTCACCGGCGTAGGCCAACGTGTGCTCCATCAGCTGGTCGGCGGGCACCACCTGGTTGACGATGCCGAGCTCCTTGGCCTCCTCGGCCAGCACCACACGGCCCGACATCAGCACGTCGAGTGCGCGGGCCGGGCCGGCCACGCGCTGGAGCGTCCAGGCCAGCGCCCATTCGGCGATCAGGCCACGACGGGCGAACGCGGTGGTGAACTTGGCGCCCGCCGCTGCGAAGCGGAGGTCGCACACCATGGCGTGGCTGAAGCCCATGCCGGCGCAGGCGCCGTTGACGGCGGCGATGATCGGCTTGGGGATGGTCATGGCGTGGTGGAACACGCGCTCGGGGGTGGTCGACACGTTGCCGCCGCCGTCGCCTTCGCCACCCTCGCCTTTGCGGGCGCCGATGGCCTGGAGCCCGCGCATGTCGGCGCCGGCGCAGAAGCCGCGGCCGGCGCCGGTGACGACGACGACCCGCACGGCCTCGTCGGCCGCGGCACGGTCGAGCGCGTCGTAGTAGCCCGCCCCCATCTCACCCGTCCAGGCGTTCAGCTGCTCGGGACGGTTGAGCGTGATGATCGCCACGCCCGGCTCGCGCACCTCGTACAGGACCACGTCGTCGGCCATGTCTCCCCCTTCAGGCTCCGGAGGCCCACCGTAGACCGAGCGCCGCTCCGGTCCCCAACGGACGCCGGGCGCGAGGATCGCGTCAAGGCGTGACCGCATCGGGGTCCGATGGGCGTACCGTTGCCCGCAGGAGGTGTGCCGTGGTCGTCATGTGGCTCGTGCTGGGGATCGGGCTGCTGGCCATCGAGCTGCACCACCTCGCCTTCTACGCCATGTTCGCCGCGCTCGGCGCGTTCGCGGCGGCCACCGTGGCCGCGTTCACCGGCGACGCCGTGGTGGCCCAGCTGCTCGTGGCCGTGGCCACCGCCTCGGTCGGCATCGTGGCCGTACGGCCGTTCGTCTCCCGATCGGTCCTGCACCGCCGCGGCGGCCGTGTCGCCCACGGCGTGCACGGCGGCCTCGTCGACTCCGAGGCACTCGCCATCGACCGCATCGGCGGCACCGCCAAGCCGGGCCACGTGCGCCTGTCCGGCGAGAGCTGGCTGGCCGTCAGCGGCGACGGCCGCACCATCGAGCCCGGCTCCACGGTCCTGGTGACCGCGGTGCAGGGCACCACCCTCACGGTCTGGCCGCTCGACTCGTTCGACCTGCCCAACCTGCCCATCGACTGACGCAACCCACAAGCGAGGCATCCCTCATGTACGCCGCCCTCGGGCCCGGTGCCATCACCGGTCTCGTCATCACCGCCCTCGTCCTACTCGTGCTGCTGCGCGCTCTGCGCGGGATGATCAACATCGTCCAGCAGGGCGAGGTGGGCGTCGTCAAGCGCCTCGGCGAGTACCGCAAGACGCACGAGCCGGGCCTGGTGATCCTGGCCCCGTTCATCGACTCGTTCCAGCGCGTCGACATCCGCGAAACCCCGATCCCGGGCGACCGCCAGGAGGTCATCACCAAGGACAACGTCGTGGTGACCGTGAACGCCACCATCTTCACGCAGGTGGTCGACGCCAAGCAGGCGCTGTTCTCGATCGCTGCCTTCGACGTGGCCATCGACGCGCTGGCCCGCACCGCGCTGCGTTCGGTCATCGGCACCCTGTCGCTCGACGAGGCGCTCAGCGAGCGCGAGCGGATCAACACCGACGTGCAGGGGCAGATGGAAGCCGTCACCGACAAGTGGGGCATCCGCATCAACCGCATCGAGATCGTCGAGATCGCCCCGCCGCCGCAGATCCTTCTCGCACTGGCGCTGCAGAAGCAGGCCGATCAGGAGAAGCGGGCGAAGATCCTCCAGTCCGAAGGCCAATCGCAGTCGGCCATCAACGTCGCCGAAGGCGCGGCGCAGGCCTCGGTGCGCGCCGCCCAGGGCGAGCGCCAGGCCGCCATCCTGCGGGCCGAGGGCAACCGCCAGGCCGCCATCCTCGAGGCCGAGGGCCGCGCCCAGGCCATCAACACGGTGTACTCGGCGATCAAGCACGCCGAGCCCGACCAGGCGCTGCTCGCCATCCTCCAGCTCGACGCCCTGGCCAAGTTCGCCGACAGCGACAACGCCAAGATCGTGGTGCCCTACGAGTCGGTCGGCCTGCTCGGGGCCACCCAAGCCCTCAAGACCATGCTGGCCGGGGTGGCCGACGGCGCCGGCTGACGGAACCCGATCGGGTCCTCCGTCGTCATGATGGCGGCGGACGACAGGGCGGGGGTCTCGATGCACCAGGTACGACGATGGTTCGGTGGGGTGGTGGCGGCGGCCACCGCGTTCGTGCCGTTCACGATGGCGACGACGACGGTGGCAGGCGCCGCGGTGGCTGCCGGGCCGCAGCTGGCCAATGCGAACGCCGTGACGCTCGTGCGCCGGGCTGACGGTACGGTGTGGAGCGCGGGCACGAACATCTACGGTGCGCTGGGTCGCGAGGTCTCCTCGCCGACGCGCGGGTTCGGTCGGATCGAAGGCGTGCCGACCGCCGCCCAGGTGGCGGTATCGCTCACCGAGGGGGCGGTCGTCACGACGGCGGGCCGGCTGTGGACGTTCGGCGAGAACGGCTTCGGGCAGGACGGTAGGCCGCCGGACCCGGCCCGGTTCCGAGAGTTGCCCACCGAGGTGCCCGGACTCACCGGCGTCGCCGACGTAGCCCTCGGCGCGATCCACGCCGTGGCCCGCAAGGACGACGGTACGGTGTGGACGTTCGGCGACAACACCTGGGGCCAGCTCGGCCGCGCCGACGGCGCTACGGGCGGGGACGCCAACGCCGGCCTGCCCCACCCCACGCCGACCGTGGTGGCGGGCATCGGCGACGCCGTCGCCGTCGCCGCCGGCAACGCGTCGCACACCGTGGTGCTGCGAGCCGACGGCACCGTGTGGACGTTCGGGTTCAACCGCTCCGGCCAGCTGGGCGTGGCGACCAACGCCGGCACAGCCGCAGCCATCCCCACGCCGGTGCAGGTGCCCGGGCTCACCGACGTGGTGGCGATCGACGCGGGCTACGAGACCACCGTCGCACTTCGGGCCGACGGCACCGTGTGGACGTGGGGCAGTAACGCCTTCGGGGCGCTCGGCCGCCCGGTCGGAACCGGCGAGCCGTTCGACCTCACCCCGTTCCCCGTCCCGGCGCCGGTGCCCGGCCTGCCGCCGATCGCCGCCATCAGCACCGGCGCGTTCCACACGGTCGCCGTCGATCGCACCGGTGGCCTGTGGGCCTTCGGTTCGAACGAAGGCGGTCAGCTCGGCGAGTCGCCGGAGGTGCCCCGCCGGTGGCAGGCCGCGGTCGTGCCGGGCGTCGGGGCGATCCGCACCGCGGAGGCCGGCGGTGGCAACACCCTTTTCGTGCGCGACGACGGCACGCTGTGGGGCGTGGGCAACGGGAGCAACGGCGACTTCGGCGACGCCAGCCTCGACAGCGGCAACGGGCTGCGTCCGGTGATCGGGGCGCTCGACCGGCCGAACCCGCGCGCCGGGGCGGGGCGCTTCGTGGCCGTGGCCCCGGCACGCCTGTTCGACAGCCGCACGGCCGGGGTTGCGCTGACGCCTCGGTCGACGGTGCGCGTGCCCGTCACCGGCCGGCTCGGCGTCCCCGCCGACGCCATCGCCGTCACCGTGAACCTCACGGCCACCGACACCACGGGGCCGGGCTACCTCCAGGCGTACGCCACGCGCGCCGGCACGCCGGGCGCCTCGTCGAACGTGAACGTCGAGCGCGCCGGGCAGACGGTCGCGGGCGCCGCAGTCGTGCCCGTCGGCGCCGACGGCAGCATCACCGTCTACTCGCACGGCGGCGCCCACGTGGTGGTCGACGTCACCGGCGCGTTCGTGCCCACGGACGGCACCGCACGCGGCGGCCGCCTGGTGACCGTGGAGCCCCGGCGCGTGCTCGACACGCGCAGCACCGGTGCGGCGCCGACGGCCGGCGGGCGCACGCGGTTCGCCGTGGGCGTGCTCCAGCCGGGGCTGCTCGTCACCGTGGCCACCGCCGTGGTCCTCAACGTCACCGCCACCGAGCCCGACGGCCCAGGCTTCGTGCAGGCGGGACCCGCCGGGGCGGTCGTGGCCGGCGCCTGGTCGAGCCTCAACGTCGACCACGCCGGGCAGACGGTGGCGAACCTCGTCGTGGTCCCCTTGGGCGACGGCGGCGAGGTGGAGCTGTACACCCAGGGCACCACCCATCTCGTGGCCGACCTCGTGGGCTACTTCACCCCCGCGACGACCGATCCCGACTCGGCCGGCCTGTTCGTGCCGGTGACGCCCGGCCGGGTGCTCGACACGCGGCCGGGCTCGACCGTCGGCCACACGGGCGGTCGGCCGACGGGGCTCAGCACCACGAGCGTCGCCGTCGGCGGCCGCCTCAGCGTGCCCACCTCCTGGGTGACCGCCGTGGCCGCCAACCTCACGGCCACCGAGGCGGCGGCACCCGGCTTCGTCCAGGCCGCGGCCGGCGGCGCGCTGCGGCCCGGCGCGGCGTCGACGCTCAACGTCGAACGCGCCGGCCAGACCGTGGCCAACGCCGCGCTCGTGGCCGTGGCCACCGACGGCACGGTCGACCTCTACACCCCGGCGGCCACGCACCTCCTGCTCGACGTCAGCGGGTGGTTCACCGGCTGACGGGGGTTGGCCGGCTCACATCGGCGGTACCGTCGCGTCCGACATGGACCCGACGACCGCGCCACCCCCGTCCGCCGGGGGCCTGAGCGCCGCCGAGGTCGCCGAGCGGGTGGCGCGCGGGCAGGTCAACCGCGTCGACGACCACACGAGCCGGACGTTCGCGGCCATCGTGCGGGCGAACCTGTTCACCCGGTTCAACGCCATCCTCGGCGTGCTGTTCGTGCTCGTGATGTTGACCGGCCAGTGGCGCGACGCGCTGTTCGCCGGCATCGTCGTCGTCAACGCGCTCATCGGCATCGTGCAGGAGCTGCGGGCCAAGCGGACACTCGACCGCCTGGCCGTGCTCAACGCTCCGACGGCGCGCGTCCGGCGCGACGGCACCGAGCGCGAGCTGGCCGTGGGCGACGTGGTGGTCGACGACCTGCTGCTCTTGCGCAGTGGCGACCAGGTGCCCGCCGACGGCGAGGTGCTCGACGCCGAGGGCCTCGAGATCGACGAGTCGCTCCTCACGGGCGAGAGCGACGCGATGCGCAAAGCCGTGGGCGACGAGGCGCTGTCGGGATCGATCGTGGTGGCGGGCGCCGGCACGTGCCGCGTCACGCGCGTGGGCGCCGATGCCTACGCCCGCCGCATCGCGGCCGACGCCAAGGCGTTCACCCTCACCCGCTCGGAGCTGATGGAGAGCATCGACCGCCTGCTGCGCTACATCACGTGGGCGCTCGTGGTCATCGGTCCGCTGCTGTTCTGGAGCGAGTGGCGGGCCAACGAATCGTGGCGTCAGGCCGTCACCGGCGCCACCGCCGGCCTCGTGGGCATGGTGCCCGAGGGCCTCGTGCTGCTCACGAGCCTCACGTTCGGGCTCACGGCCGTGACCCTGGCCCGCAAGCACGTGCTCGTGCAGGAACTGCCGGCGGTCGAGGTGCTCGCCCGCGTCGACGTCGTGTGCCTCGACAAGACCGGCACGCTGACCGAGGGCGACATCGTGCTGGCCGGATGCGACCTGGTCGAAGGCGCCGCGGTGGGCGCCGACGACGTGGCCGGCGCGCTGGCGCTGCTCGCCGCCGAACCCTCGCCGAACGCCACGATGCGGGCGCTGCGCACCGAGTACCCGGTGCTCGACGGCTGGGCCCGCACCGGCGGCACGTCGTTCTCGTCGGACCGCAAGTGGAGCGCCGTCACCGCGGGCGAGCGGGGCACGTGGATCATGGGGGCGCCAGAGATGGTCCTCCCCGACGGCGACGCCACCCGGGCCAGCGCCGAGGACGAGGCCGCAACCGGCCAGCGTGTGCTGGTGCTGGCCCGGGCCGACTCTCCCCCGGTCGACGACGCGCCGCTCGGGGCCGTCACCCCGGTGGCGCTCGTCCGCTTCGACGAGCACATCCGCGACGATGCCGCCGAAACGCTGCGCTACTTCACCGAGCAGGGTGTGGCGCTCAAGGTCATCTCGGGGGACAGCCCGATCACGGTGGGTGCCGTGGCTACGCGCGTCGGCCTGGCCGACGCCGGCGAACCCGTCGACGCCCGAACGCTCCCCGACGACCCCGAGGCGCTGGCCGACGCCATGGAGAAGCACACCGTGTTCGGCCGCGTCACCCCGCAGCAGAAGCGGGCCATGGTCGGCGCGCTCCAGTCCCGCCACCACGTCGTCGCCATGACCGGCGACGGCGTGAACGACGCGCTGGCGTTGAAGGACTCGGATATCGGCGTGGCCATGGGCTCGGGCGCGGCGGCCACGCGCGCCGTCGCGCAGCTCGTGCTGCTCGACGGCAAGTTCTCCCACATGCCGACCGTGGTGGCGGAGGGTCGCCGGGTCATCGCCAACGTGGAGCGCGTGGCCAACCTGTTCGTGATCAAGAACGTGTACTCGGCCATCCTGTCGCTGGCCTCCACGGTGTTCTCCGTGCCGTTCCCGTTCCTGCCCCGGCACCTGACGATCGTGTCCGCACTCACCATCGGCATCCCGTCGTTCATCCTCGCCCTCGCCCCGAACCCGCAGCGCTACCACCCCGGCTTCCTGCGGCGCGTGCTCGGCTTCTCGGTGCCCGCAGGCGTGCTCCTCGGCGTGGGCGTGTTCGGGGCCTACGCCCTGGCGCGCGGCCTCGGCGAGTCGGGTGACGAGTCGCGCACGGCGGCGTGCGTCACCCTGATGGTGGCCGGCCTGTGCGTGGTCGTGGTGCTGGCGAGGCCCGTGCGCGGGTGGAAGCTGGCGCTCGTGGCCGCCATGGGTGGCCTGTTCGCGCTGGCGCTGGTCGTGCCGTGGTCGCGTCGCTTCTTCGCCCTGAGCCTGCCGGTGGGCGGGCTCGTGCCGTCGCTGGCCGCGGGTGGGGCCGCCGCGCTGGCCGTGACGGTGCTCCACCGCACCCTGGCGCGTCGCCTGACCCCCACGGAACCCGACCAGGTGGCCCCGCCGGCCTCATAGCGTTCCCGGATGCGTCGAATGGTGGCCGCGCTGGTGGCGGCGTCGATCGTGGTGCCGCTCGCACTGGCCGGGCCGCGTCCGGCGGTGGCGGCGGGCGATCGGCTCTTCGTGGTCACCGACTCGGTGGTGCTGGGCGCCGTGCCCGCCATCCGATCGGCGTTCGCCGGCTGGCAGGTCGACGTCGTGGGGCGCCAGGGGTTGTTCGCCAACGACGCCGCCGAGTTGGCGTGGGCGTCGCGCGCCGCCATCGGCGACGAGGTGGTCGTGGCCGTCGGCTACAACTACCCCGCCTGGAATCCGGGGCTGTTCGACGCGTGGATCGACCAGATGCTCGGACGCCTCACGGCCGCCGGGGCCACCCACGTCCACTGGGTGACGCTGCGCAGCCCGGTGCCCGGCGCCGACACGGTGGCGTCGGTGTGGGAGCAGACCGGCATCTATCGCCACTACCCCAAGGCCAACGCGCAGCTGCGCGCCGCCACGGCGCGGTGGCCCCAGCTGTCGCTGGCCGACTGGGCCACCGTAGGCGCCGGTCCCGGGCTCACGTGGGACGGCATCCACCTCAAGCCGGCCGGCGCGGCCAAGATGGCCGCGCTGCTCTACGACGAGGTCGCCGGGCGGGGTCGCATCGCCGAGGGCACCAGCCTGCGCGTGCCGCTGACGGGCCTACCGCCCGACGCCGTGGCCGCCACCGTCAACGTGACCGCCACGGGCGCCCGCGCCGCCGGATACGTGACGCTCCACGGCTGCGGCGAGCCGGTGCCGCTCGCCTCGAACCTGAACATCTCGCCCGGGCGCACCACCGCAAACCTGGCGGTGGTCCCGGTGCGCGACGGGGCGGTGTGCGTGTACGCGTCGACCGCCGTCCACGTGGTGGTCGATCTCACCGGTGCTCTCGGCCCCGGCGCCGCGCTCACGGTAGGCGCACCGCAGCGCGTGCTCGACACGCGCACCTCGCCGGGCACGCGGGTGGTCGCCCGGGCGACCACCACCGTTCGGCTCCCCGTGCCCTCCGGCACCACCGCCGCGGTGCTGAACCTCACCGTCACCGAGCCCGCCGTCGCCGGCTACGCCACGGCCTACGCCTGTGACACGCCGTTGCCACTGGCCTCGAACCTGAACGTCGCCGCCGGCGAGACGCGCGCCGCGCTGGTGCTCGCGCCACTGGCCGCCGACGGCTCGGTCTGCCTCACCACCTCGATGGCTGCGCACGTGGTGGCCGACCTGCAGGGTTGGTTCGGACCGACGGGCTCGTACCGGGCGGCCCCGCCCAACCGACTGCTCGACACGCGCACGGGTGGAGCCGCCCGCGTGGCCGCCGGGGGCACCGTCGCCGTCGACCTTCCGGCCGGGCTGGCCGCCGCGGCGGTCACCGTCACCGCCGACCAGCCGTCGTCGGCCGGCTACGTGACGCTGCACGCGTGCAACGCGGCGCGCCCGCTGGCCAGCGCCCTGAACCCGGTCGTGGGCCAGGCGGTGGCCAACGCGTCCTTCACCGCGGGCGGTCGGCTCTGCGTCTACACCTCGCAGCCGACGCACCTGCTGGTGGACGTGAGCGGCGGGTTCGCCGCCACCGGCGGGTTCGAACCGCTGGGTCCGACCCGCCTGTGGGACACCCGCGTCATCGTGTCGAGCTGAGCGTCAGTTCGACCGCGCCCCGTTCGTCAGGCCGACTCCGTTTCACCAACCTCACCAGCTTCTCGCCCAGGGCCAGCAGGGTGCCCAGCACCCGATACTTCCGCACGACCGCAGCGTGCACGGCGTCGGCCTCCGGGCCCGCCAGCGCACGACCCGTGCCGCAGTAGACGAGCGCACCGGGTCGCACGCGTCCCCTCGCATCGGACACCGACACCTCGACGCGAGCGTCGCGGTGGAGGCGCCTCACCTTGTGACTGTCGAGGTCGGTGGTGAACCCGTACACGCCACCCATCCGCACCAGCCACACCGGGCACGTCACGGCGGTCCCGTCGCGCCGGAAGGTGGTAAGGCGTACGTAGCTGGCGCGGTCGAGCTCGGTCGTGTCCACGGCTGGGGCAACCGTGGGGACCCCGCCGTTGTTCCGCCTCCAACCACACGGGGCGTAGGGTGCCGGCGTGGCGTCGGCGCGTCGGAAGGGCACGAGCGATGGTCCCGAGGCCGCGTTGGCGGGCGTACGGGCCGCCTGCCTGGCGATGCCCGAGGTGACCGAGCGGCTCAGCCACGGGGCCCCGTCGTGGTTCGTGCGGGGCAAGAAGACGTTCGTGATGTTCCACGACGATCATCACGGCGACGGTCGGTTGGCCATCTGGTGCGCCGCCCCGCCCGGCGTCCAGGCCCAGCTCGTCGGCGAGGAGCCCGATCGCTTCTTCGTGCCGCCGTACGTGGGGCACCGGGGCTGGCTCGGCGTTCGCCTCGACCGCGCCGTCGACTGGGCGGAGATCGGCGGCATCGTGCGGGACGCCTTCGTCACCGTGGCCCCGAAGTCGCTGGCCGCCACCGTGCCAGACCACTCCGGAGCTGAGTAGGGTCCGAGGCGACCCGGGGGTCGGGTCATCGAGGTGTTGGGGGCTTGCCGTGGAGATCTCGTGCGCGTTTCCGACGACGCTGTCGTCGCCCGAGGACATCGCCGTCGCCGAGGAGCTCGGCTACGCCCGGGCCTGGCTGTACGACACGCCGCAGAACTCGCCGGACGTGTGGATGTCGCTCGCGTTGGCCGCCAAGGCCACGTCGCGCATCGGGCTCGGTCCCGGCGTCCTCATCCCGAGCCTGCGCCACCCGATGGTCAACGCGGCGGCCGCCGCGACCCTCGAGGCGTTGGCGCCGGGACGGACCGCCGTGGCCTTCGGCACCGGCTTCACCGGCCGCCGGGCCATGGGCTACGGGGCCATCACGTGGGCGTTCATGGTCGACTACATCAAGGCGTTCCAGGCGCTGCTGCGGGGCGAGGTGATCACGTGGGAGGGCGCTCGGATGCAGATGCTGCAGCCAGAGGGCGGTGCGCCGGCCCGGCCGATCCACATCCCGCTGCTGGTCGGTGCGCTCGGCCCGAAAGGCCGGGCCGCCGCGCTCGAGCTGGGCGACGGTCTCTACGTCGCGCTGAACGTGGACGAGGCCGCCAAGCAGTTCGACTGGGTGGCGTTCCTCTGCTGGGGGACCGTGCTCGACGCGGGCGAGCGCCCCGACTCGGACCGAGCCAGGGACGCGGCCGGTCCAGGGTGGGCGCTGGCGTACCACAGCACCTACGAGTTCGTGGACCGCACCGCGGTCGAGGCCATCCCCGGCGGGCGCGAATGGCTGGCCGTGGTCGACCGCCGACCGGAGAACGAGCGTCACCTCGCCGTGCACACCGGGCACTGCATCCACACGAACGAGGCCGACGACGCCGCCTGGTCGAGCGGCGGTTCCGCGCTCG
>JANPGL010000139.1:0-2485 GCA_031423915.1 Actinomycetes bacterium
TGGTGCCGGCCGAGTCGAAGCTGTCGGTCAGCACGTGCGCCCACTGACCGACGAGGAGGCCGAGCGCCCAGCCGCGGTGGTGCGTCACGGCGAGAGCGGCCACGAACAGCACGAGGCCGAACGCCAGGCTGGTGGTGAACCCCACGCCCGGCCAGCCGCGTTGCCACACCGCGGCGTCGGCGGCCTTCAGATAGGTGTGCGCCCCGATGTTCACGCCGTACACCGGGAGCTTCGTCAGAAGGTCCGGCGCCAGCGAGCCGACGAGCACGGCCGAGAACGCCAGCTTCACGCGCAGGTGACGTTGGATGACGTAGCTCTCGAGCTCGTGGGCAGCCCAGCTCATGGCTCGCCGTCCCCGTCGAGCCGACGGAAGACCGCCAGCACCCCGACCACGACCACCACGACGAGGCCGGGACCGACGATCCAGTTGAGCACGAGGCTCTTGAGCAATGCGCCGGAGGTGACGAGCACGACCACGGCAACGCCGTAGGCGACCGCCTCCCGGTCGATGCGGCGATCCGTGCGGCGGCCCGTAGGTGGGCGGGAGCGGAGCGTGGGGTGCATCGCGCACCTCCTCCTCGTGGATGTCCTCACCCTCATGGTCCGGCGCCACCGAACCATCGACCAGTGGCGAACGACCCACGGGCCGACGCCTCGGTCGTCCGGTCCTACGATGCGCGCGTGGTCGATCGGCTGGTGGTGGCGACGTTCAACGTCCGCAACGCCCGCGCGTTCGACGGCTGGAACTCGTGGCCGTTCCGCAAACGGGCCACGGCGGCGGTGATCAGCGGGTTCTCGGCCGACGTCGTGGGCCTGCAGGAGGCCTACCGGCGCCAGCTGGCCTACCTGGCCACCCGCGCCCTCGGAGGCTACGACGTGGTCGGGGAGGGCCGGGACGGGGGTCACCGGGGCGAGCACTGCGCGCTCGCCGCCCGCAGCGCGCGTCTCGAACCGGTGAGCCAGGCGACGCGTTGGTTCGGCGCGCCCGACTGCCGGCCCGGCCGCCTGCCCGGGGCACGGTTCCCGCGCATCGCCACCATCGGCCGGTACGTGGACCGCGACAGCGGCCGCACGTTGGCGGTCGCCAACGTGCACCTCGACGCCGACCACGCCGAGCTGCGTGCGACCAGTGTCGCCCAGCTGGTCGGCTGGCTGCCCGACGACGAGGGTCTCGTCGTGCTCGGCGACTTCAACACCGACGACGAGGCCTGTCTGGCACCGCTGCGGGAAGCGGGTCTGCACAGCGCGCTGGCATCGGACGCTCCCGGCACATCCCCCGGTTTCCGTGCGCGTGCTGACGGCGTGCGGCTCGACCATGTCTTCGTGGGCGGCGCACTCCACACCGTCGGTGCCTCAGTGGTGAGGGCGCGGCCGGGCGGCCGCATGCCCTCGGATCACTGGCCGGTGCGGGCCGAGCTGTCGTGGAGCAGCGCGTAGGTCAGCGCCAGCAGCGACGGACCGTCGGGCACCTGGCCGCCGGTCACGAGTGCCCGTACCTCGTCCCACGACTGCCAGGCGACGCGTTCGGCCTCGTAGGCGTCGACCGGGTCACCCTCGTGCGTGGCGCCGTCGGCCCGGTACACGAAGAAGCGCTGATCGGTGATGCCGTTCGCCGTGTTGAACTCGACGAGCGGCGTCAGCGGCCCGGGCCGCCAGCCCGTCTCTTCGAGCGTCTCGCGGGCGGCGGCCGCCTCGGGCGTCTCGCCGTCGTCGACCCGTCCGGCGGGCATCTCCCAGCCCCACGTGTCGGAGATGAACCGGTGCCGGTACAGCAGGAGTACGCCGCGCTCGGGGTCCATGGCCAGGCAGCCCGCGGCCGGCCGCAGGCGAGCCACGTGATGCTCGAAGCGCTCGTGACCCGGCGGTTCCACATCGACGAGGGTCAGTCGCACCCACGGGCTGTCGTAGATCGTCCGCTCGCCGTGCACCGTCCATCTCACGGCGGCGCACTCTAGGGGGTGGGCTGCGGGATCAGCCCTCGCGGCCGGCCATCAGCTGGTCGCACAGGTCCTTGAACTCCTGCCATGCCCCGGCCACGAGCAACGCGGCCTGGCGCGGCCAGCTGACGGGATCGTGCACGCGAAAGCGCGGCCCGGCCGCCTCGAGGATTCCCTTCAGCGTCGATTGCTCGGCGCCGGCCAGGTCGGACCAGGTTCGGACGCCACCGTTCTGGAGCAGCTCCTCGATGGCGGGCCCGATGCCCTCGACGACCTTCAGGTCGTCGACCCGCAGCTTGGTGCCGAGGAGCGCAGCGCCCGCCGTCAGCTGGTCGTCGCTGAGCGCGGCCGGCGCGGCCGTGGCGGCCGTGGCGGCCGTGGCGGCGCCCACCAGGCCGAGCGCGGTGGCGCCTCCGCCGGCCGCAGTGGCGCGCAGCGAACCGAGCTCGTCGAGGTCCTTGGCGCGCTGGGACAGCAGGGAGTCGATGCGGGTCTGGTGCTCGGTGGCCTGGGTGCGCGCGTCGGTGGCCTCGAGACGGAGCGCCCGG
>JANPGL010000140.1:0-7761 GCA_031423915.1 Actinomycetes bacterium
CCTCGTGCACGGCGACGCTCGGCGCGATCGCGCCGAACACCTCTACCGGGCCTGCGGACGCCGCGCCGATCTTCGGCTGGCCCGAGGTGTGCACGATACCGGCGAGCAGATCGGCGGTGGAGGGAGCGTTCGTCGAAGACGCCTCGGGCCGGGCTGCGGGCGTCACCACCGTCGCCGTCAGAACGGGGCGGGCCGGCGACGCGACCGGGCCCGGGCGATGGCCGCTCCCGAGCCGCGCCACCCCGAAGCCGACGAGGGCGCCAGCCAGGAGGAACCCGACCCGGTCCACCCGGTTCGCGTCGGAGGATGCCGGTATCCAGGCGGCCAACACGCACGGGACGGCGGCCAGAACGGCGATGCGGGCACGGCTCACACCGTCAAGGGTCGGCCGCGACGAGCGCCGATGAACGGAGGTGCTGCTCATTGATCGTCTCCAGAATCGGGTGTGGGCGCGTTCACGGGCGACCCTCGCCGTCATCGGGCCAGACGTCTGCGCCCGGGAACGAGTAGTGCTCCTCGGCCGCGACCGGTACGACCGACACGTTCGGCTCGACGAGCGACGCCGTCGGTGGCGCAGGCCACGACGTCGCGGCCTGCGGCGGGGGTACGACCGACGGCGACCCGGCAGGGTCCTCCACGCCGTCCTCGTCGCCCCAACCCGCGTCGTTGCCGGACCAGCCCGAGTCGTAGGTGACGAAGGCATCGCCACCGGCGACCGGGCCCCCGAGCGGCACGACCGACGGGGGCGGCGCGGCGGCGGCGACCCAATCGGTCTGGCCCCGCCATACCTGGCTCCCGCCCCGTACGAACGGGGCGGCGGGTGCCGGTCTCGGAGCGGGCCGACCCCGCCGGGCCAACACGTACAGCATCAGCGCGGCGACCGCCGCCAGCGCCAGGCGCACATCGTCCTTCTTCAGGGTCTCACGCAGGCCGCCCGAGTCCGTGCCCGAGGCCGGCGCAGACGACGCCTCGCCATCGTCGAGGGGTCCGCCGCCCATGTCGGCTGCCAACCCGCCGGCCAGGTTCTCCGCCGCCGTGTTGACCACCTGTAGCGCCGTGTCCTGGAGCAGCGCGTGCCCCGGATCGGGACCGCCGACGACGAGGAAGAAGCTGCGGTTGGCCAGTGCGAACGCCACGTAGGCGACCGGTGGCGAATCGACCGCCCGTCCCACCGCGCCCGGGATCCCCTGCACCCGGAACGCCGTGCCGACCGTCGGAAGGCCCTCGAGCGCGGTTCGGGCGTGGGCGGCGTCCTTGAGCTCGTAGGCCACCTGGAGGACGCGGTTCGTGGCGCTGGTGTCGCCTCGCACGACAGCGCCGAGGATGACGGTGCGGGAATCGTCGGGCAGCTTCATGTCGAGCTGGGCCATGCGGGCGTCGTCGAGCGGACCCGTGCGCGACGCATCGGCGGGATCGTCGATCTCCGTGAACTCGGGGCCGGGCGAGGCCAGCACGGCGAGCAGGGAGGAGTCGTACGGCTCGGCGGCCGACGCCGGACGAGCGGGGACGAGCAGGGTCGCCGCGCCGAGCGCGCCGAGCGCGGCGAACGCGGCCAACGAGGCGAACCGAGGTCTCACCTGCTCCCGGTCGGCCGGCGGCCGCGCCGATCGAACGAAGAAGCGTCAAGAAACCGGCTAGTCGTGCACCCACACGTTGGAGGTCCGTGGCATCAGACCCGTGGCCCAGACGTAGTCCATGAACCCCGTCGAGACGCGCACGCAGCCGTGCGACGCGGGGTAGTTCGGGATCGAGTTCGACCCGTGCACGGCGATGCCGCCGTTGAAGTACTTGGGTCGGTACAGCTCGCCGAGCTGGCCGCTCTCCCACCCGTCGCTGAACTCCTGGTACACCTTGAACCGCCCGGCGGGCGTGAGCGCGTCGCCCGACGTCGTGCCGCCGTTGCGCCGGTCGGGTTCCGTGTAGGGGACGCCGCTGCCGGTGGACGTGTTCACCGTGAACAGCGGCTTGCCGCCTCGCACGACGAACAACAGCTGCCGACGCTTGTCGACCTCGATGAGGTCGCCCTCGGTCGACTGCGCGGCCGGGCGGAGCGTCTGCATCTGGATGAGCAGCGCGGTGTTGGCATCGGCGACACCCGTCGCCGCCAGCCCGACGTACTTCTGGAACGCCATGACGGCCTGGCCGGTGACGCCGCCGTACGCCCCGTCGGTGTCGGGCACCCAGAAGCCCAGCTCGAACAAGCGCGCCTGGAGGGCCGACACCCCGGGCCCACGATCGCCGTAGGTCGAGGCCGGAATCGGCGCCGACGAGGCGACGGCGGGCTCGTTGCGCAACGCCCCACCAGGGGTGCCGTCGGCCGTGGCGCACGGCGGCGCCGCGGACGTGCCGGTTCCGTCGTACCAACCGGCGACGTCGATGACGACGTCGACCGTGCCCGAGAAGTTGTAGACGGCCACGCGCCCGTCGGCCCCGAGGCCGACGGTGACCATGTTCGGCACGGTGCCGACCACCACGTTCAGGTTGGAGGCCTGGGGCCGGGGCTGGTCCGACGGCCACAGCGTCAGGTACGTCGATGCGGTGGCGTTCGTCGCCGTGACGTTGAGCGCCACCGCGCCCGCCGTGCCCGCAGGCACGCCGCCTTGGCCGACCACCGCCACGTAGCGGGTCTCGCCGGGGCCGAGGCGGGTGAGGCACACGCCGGCTCGGGTGTCCATGATGCGAGCGGGCTGGAGCGGGTGGAAGCCCGCGTCGAACCACCCGGCCACGTCGACGATGGCGTGGCTGGAACCGGCGAAGTTGAACAGCGAGACGGCCCCGCCGGTGCCGAGGCCGACGACCACCATGTTCGGCACGGTCTGGCCGGGCACCATGTTGAGGTTCGAGGCGGTGGGTCGGGGCGAGCCCGACGGCCACACCGTCAGGAAGCCCGCCGCGGTCGGCTCCGTGACCGTGACGTTGAGCGCCACCGCCCCGGCGGTCGGCGGCACGCCCGCCTGGCCGCCGATCACCAGGCCGCGCTCCTCACCCGAGCCGAGGGCGGTGGCAGGGGCGACTCGGGTGTCGAGCACCCGGGCCGGCGTGATCGGGTGGAACCCGCCGGCGTACCAACCGGTCACGTCGACGACGACCTCGGTGTCGCCGGCGTGGTTGTAGACCGCCACGGCGCCGTCGGCCCCCAGGCCGACGGTCACCATGTTCGCCACGGTCTGACCGGTGATGACGTTCAGGTTGGAGGCCGTGGGTCTCGCCGTGCCCGACGGCCACACCGTCAGGAAGCTGGCATCGGTGGGCTCGGTGGCGGTGACGTTCAGGACGACCGCGACCGCGTCGGCGGGCACGCCACCCAGTCCGACCACCGGCACCGTGCGCATCTGGGCCGCACCGATCGGGGCGACCGGACCCCCGACCCCGGCCCGGGTGTCGAGCAGGCGGGTGGGGGTCACGGCATGGAACGGCACGGGCGGCGCGGCGGCGCCGGCCGAGGGCGCGGCCACGGCCAGCAGCCCGGCGACACCGGCCAGGACGAACACGAAGGCCGCTCCGAGGCGCGCGGCACGAGCCGGCTCCGAGCGGCGCTGGACGACGGAATCCGGGGTCGGGCGCACGACCGACGAAGGTAGCCGCCGCGGCACCCGTTTTCGTGGACGGCCGGTCTAGCCTTCCGGCTCTATGACGGTCGCTCACGATGCCGTGCCCACCACGTTCGCCGAGCTGTTCGACGGGATCGTCCGCAACGTGGAGCGGGTGGTGCAGGGCAAGCCCGAGGTGGTCGAGCTCTCGCTCATCTGCCTCCTCGCCGAAGGCCACCTGCTGATCGAGGACGTCCCCGGCGTCGGCAAGACCAGCCTGGCCAAGGCGCTGGCCACCTCGATCGACGCCTCGTGGAAACGGGTGCAGTTCACCCCCGACCTCCTCCCCTCCGACGTCGTGGGCGTCACCGTGTGGAACCGGGGCAAGGACGCGTTCGAGTTCCGTCCCGGACCCGTGTTCTCCAACATCGTCCTGGCCGACGAGATCAACCGCGCCTCGCCCAAGACGCAGGCCGCGCTGCTCGAGTCGATGGAGGAACGCCAGGTCACCGCCGACGGCACCACGTACCCACTGCGCAGCCCGTTCGTGGTGATGGCCACCCAGAACCCCGTCGAGCACGAGGGCACCTTCCCGCTCCCGGAGAGCCAGCTCGACCGGTTCCTCATGCGCTTGTCCATCGGGTATCCGGGTCGCGAGGCCGAGCTGTCGATCCTCGAGACGCACGGGGGAGGCACCGCCATGGCGGATCTGGCGCCCGTGGCCACCCTCGGCCAGGTGCGCGGCATGATCGAGGCGGTCCGCTCGGTCCACGTCGCCCCGGCCGTGCGGGCCTACCTCGTCGACATCGCCACGGCCACGCGCCGACACGGCTCCATCGCCCTCGGCATGTCGCCGCGCGCCACGCTGTCGCTCCAGCGGGCCAGCCGGGCCCGAGCCGCCGCGGCCGGCCGGAACTACGTCACCCCGGACGACGTGAAGGCGCTGGCGGAGCCGGTGCTGGGCCATCGCCTGTCACTCAGTCCCGAGGCCCAGCTCCAGGGCTCCACCGCCGGCCGGCTGCTCGACGAGATCCTGAGCACCGTCCCGGTGCCGACGGGCCGGTAACGGCGTGCTCACCCGCGCCGGCTGGGCGCTGGTCGCCGTGTCCATCGGCGTGGTGGCCGCAGGCCGCGTCTTCGGCGTGACCGAGCTGTTCGTGGCCGGTGCCGTCGGTGCGTTGCTGCCGTTCGTGTCCCTCGTGGCGGTCCGCTCGGCCACCTTGCGGCTGCGGGTGCGCCGCACCCTGCGGCCCGCCCGCGTCCACGCCGGCGACACGACCCGGATCGAGCTGGCCGTCGCCAACTCGGGGACCCGGTCCACGCCCACCCTGGGGCTCGCCGATCCGGTCGACGGCACCCGGGGCGCCGCGCTCACGCTGGCGCCGCTCGCCGCGGGCACCAGCGCCCGCGCCGCCTACCGCCTGCCCACGACCCGGCGCGGCCTCGTCCACGTCGGGCCGCTGCGCGTCACTCTGGAGGACCCGTTCGGGCTCGCCCGACGGCGCGCCATCGCCGCACCGGTGCTCGAGCTGACCGTGCTCCCCCACATCGACCCGATCCGGCTGCCCAAGGTCGGTGGCGACCGCGACCCGCACGGCGTGGCCGTGCGCGTGAACGAGGCCAGCCCCCGCGGCGACGAGCTGCTGGGCCTGCGGCCCTACGTGATCGGCGACGACCTGCGCACCGTCCACTGGAAGGCCAGCGCCCGCACGGGCGACCTGATCGTGCGCCAGGTCGAGCAGCCCAACCAGGACCACACCACCGTGGTGCTCGACACCCGACGCTCGAGCCACACGCTCGAGAGCTTCGAGCGGGCCGTGTCGGCCGTGGCCAGCGTGGCCAGCGAGGCCTTCGCCCAACGCCACGTGCTCCGACTGCTGGCGTCCGACGGCACCGACACCGGCCAGGGGACCGGCCTGGCCCACGCCGATGCCATTCTCGAGTACCTGGCCACCGTGTCGGCCGCCGGCCAGGGCTCCCTGCGCGCCGTGTTCGACGCCCTCGGCAAAGCCCGGCGTGGCGGGCTGGTCGTCGTGGGCCTCGGGCGCCCGACCGCGCTCGAGCTCGACAGCCTCGCCCGGCTGTCGCGCGCCGGGGCGACGCCGGTGGCCGTGGTGTGCGAGGAGCCGATGCCCGCTCGCGCACCGGTCGGCCTGGTGGTGGTCGACGGCGCACGGCGACCGCTGCCCGAGGCATGGGACGAAGCATTCATTCGAGCGCGGAGGCTGGCACCGGCATGAGCGACCGATCGTCCACGACCACGGCCCCGACGGCGCCCAACCCGGTGACGGCCGCCGCACCGGCCCCCGGGTTGTCGGCCGCGGTGCCGGCCGAGCTGGCGGTGGCCCTGCTCACCGCCGTGACTGCGCTCACGTTCTGGCGGCTCTTCGTGGGCACCGACTTCGTGGTGCCGCTCGTCGCCGCTTCCGTCGTGGCGCACGCCCTGTGCTGGTGGATGCGGCGGGTCGGTCTGTCACTGGTGCTCGCCCTGCCCCTGTGGGTCGTCACCGGCGCCCTGTTCGTGACCGAGGTCTGGTACCGGGACTCGACCCGGTTCCTCCTCCCGACTCGGGCCACGTGGCATCTGGTGCAGGCGGATCTGTCGGCCATGTCCACGTCGTTCGGGTCGGCGGTGGCGCCGGTCCCCGCCACGACGGGCTACCTGGTGGCCTCCGTCCTCGGCCTCTGGCTCGTGTCGTTCGCGGCCGACACGTTGGCGTTCCGGGCCCTGGGCGGGGTGGAGGCGGTGCTGCCGTCGGGCGTCGGCTTCGTCATGGCGTCGGCCCTCGGCGACGGGCGCCGCATGCTGTTGGCCTGCGCGCTCTGGCTCGGTGCCGCCATGTTCGCCGTGGCGTCGCTGCGGGCCTGGCGCTCGCGCAGCACCGGCACCTGGCTGACCTCGCGGCACGACCGGGCCACCGGCACCGCCCTGCGCTGGACGGCGGGCATCGGCGCGCTGGCGTTGCTGGCCGGCGTGATCGTGGGCCCGCGCCTGCCGGGCTCGTCGTCGGTGGCGCTGGTCGACACGCACAACGGCGGCGAAGACGTGAACCGGGTCACGGTCAGCCCGCTCGTCGACATCAAGTCGCGCCTGTCGAGCCGCTCGTCGACGGTGGCGTTCCGCGTGCGCAGCGACCGCCCCACCTACCTGCGCCTCAGCGCGCTCGACCAGTTCGACGGCCAGCGCTGGACACCCTCGTTCGACTACCAGTCGCTGCCCACCACGCTCGAGCCCGCCCTCATCGGCGGCGTCACCACCACCGTCACCCAGACGATCACGATCGACAAGCTCGGCCGCGTGTTCGTGCCGACCGCCTTCTCGCCCGTGTCGGTGCAGACCACCCGCGGTCTGCAGTGGGATCCCGAGCTGCAGACGATCGTCGTGAGCCGCGGCGAGCTGCGAAGCGGCGACTCGTTCACGATCACGTCGGCCGTGCCCGACAAGTCGAAGCTCACCAAGACCCTGCTCGAGGATGCGGTCCAGCGCGTCCCGAGCGATGTGCAGCTGCGGTACACCGATCTGCCCGACCGGACGCGCCGCCGCATCGAGGGGCTGGCGCAGGAGATCGTGACCAAAGCAAACGCCGCCACCCCGTTCGAGCGGGCCATCGCACTGCAGAACTGGTTCCGCGACAACTTCACCTACGACCTGAACGTGCCGTCCGGTTCGGGAACATCGGCCATCGACGCCTTCCTGAACATCAAGCGCGGCTACTGCGAGCAGTTCGCCGGCACGATGGCCGCCATGGCCCGGGTCCTGGGCATCCCGGCGCGCGTGGCCGTCGGGTTCACCCAGGGGATCCGCCAGGCCGACGGCACCTACCTCGTCGAGGGCAAGCACGCCCACGCCTGGCCCGAGCTGTACCTGGGCGGCGTCGGGTGGGTGCCCTTCGAGCCGACGCCCGGGCGCGGCAACCCCGACGCTGCGCAGTACACGGGCGTGCCCACGCAGCAGGTCGACCAGCCCCCGTCGGCCGCCGCGGCCACGACCACCACGGTGGCGGTCGACCCGGCGGCGCCCACCACGGCCGCCGACCCCACCCTGCGCCCCGAGATCACGGTCCCCGAGGTCTCCATCGCACCGTTCGGCCAGGGCGGCTCGAACGGCCCGCGCTGGTGGCTGGCGCTGGCCATCGGCATGGGCGTGGCCGCGGCGCTGGTGGCCGGGTGGATCGTCGCGGTCCGCACGCTCTACCGGCGCCGCTGGGCCCGGCGGTTGGGCGGGGCGCCC
>JANPGL010000141.1:0-2006 GCA_031423915.1 Actinomycetes bacterium
TCGAACTCGCCGACCTCGTAGTCGAGGACGAGCACGCCGCCCGGGCGCAGGTGGGCGCGCAGCCGTCGCAGCCCCTCGGCGTCGTCGGCTCGGCTGCCGCCGAGCCCGAACGACCCGCAGTTCACGATGGCGCCGTAGCGGCGCGGGAGGTCGAGCTGGTGGGTGGGTTGCACGTATAGGCCTGGCTCGCTGCCGGCCGCCCGGGCCGCGTTGCGACACGCCTCGACCATGTCGACCGACGCATCCACACCGTCGACGTCGAGTCCGTCGGCGAGCCACGGCACGAGAAGGCGGCCGCTGCCGCAGCCGACGTCGAGCGCGGGCTGTCCCGACTCGACGAAGGGCCGGAAGAACGCGATCTCCGGTCCGTCGAGGTTGAAGTTGGCCCACCAGCGGGCGATCAGCCCGTGATGCCACGTCTTCGCGGCCGTGCCGTCGTCGCCCATCGGCGGTCACGCTACGGCGCAGGCGTGCGACGACCCCGGGGAATTCCGTCCCGAGGGCTCGGTGGTACCGTCGCCGTCGCCTCGCCCGTCTCCCTCCGGGCGTGCCGGCCTCTCGCATCGGAGCACCCATGGCGATTCGCAGGCTCGACCACGTGGCCCTCCCGGTCGACGACATGGCGGCGATGGTGGCGTTCTACGCGTCGCTCGGCTTCTCGGTCGACGACGCCCACGCCCCGCACCTCGTGAGCGTGTGCCAGGGCGACATGAAGCTCAACCTGCACGACCCGAGGCTGTGGCGCGCCGGCTCGTTCGACCTGCGCGGGCCGACGGCGCTGCCCGGCTGCGGCGATCTCTGCCTGGTGTGGGACGGCACGGAGGCCGAGCTCGACGCGCTGCTGTCGGCGGCGTCGGTCGACGTGATCGAGGGGCCCGTGGCGCGGGTCGGCGGCCAGGACGCCGGCACGGCGACCGGGATCAGCCGCTACGTGCGCGACCCCGAGCACAACCTGGTCGAGTTCATCGTCTATCCGGACCGCCCGTGACGGGCACCACGGCGGTGTCCACGGACCCTTGACGGCACCGGGTGGCCCTGCGAGCCTGCGGCCGCGGGTGCCCGACCTCGATCAAGGTGGTTCCATGAAGAAGCTTGCCGCTGCATCACTGCTCGTCGCGGGGCTCCTCGCCGGCATCGTCGGGCCCGCCGCCTCGGAGACCCGCTCGCGCGGCGACGCGGTGAAGTCGGTCGAGGTCCGCATCCCGTCGCGCGGCATCGAGATCCCCGGCACCGTCGTCACGCCGGCGACGCGGAAGGGCCAGCGGTTCCCGCTCGTCGTGATCCACCACGGCCACGGCGGGGGCCGCAACGAGAACGGCGGCCTCGCCCGCGTCGCCGACGCCCTGGCCAAGGCCGGAATCGCCAGCATCCGGTTCGACTTCGCCGGCGCCGGGGACAGCACCGAGCCGTTCACCAAGCTCTCGTACACGACGATGCTGGCCGACTCGAACGCCGCGCTCACGTGGGCCGTGCGCAACCTGCCGGTCGACAAGCGCCGCATCGGCGGCTTCGGCTACAGCGAGGGCTCCGCCGTGGTGGCCACCCAGGCCGGCGAGCCGTTCCCGCCGTACCAGGCCGTGGCGCTGCTCGGCCCGGTGGCCAAGCCCACCGAGGTGTTCGGAACGTTCTTCGGCGGGAAGTTCGACGCCTACTTCGCCGAGGCGAAGGCCAACGGGTTCGCCGTCGTCACCACACCGTTCGGGCAGGTACAGAACACCAGCCTCGAGTGGTTCCAGGAGTCGATCGCCGCCGACCCGGCCCGCGACCTGTCGTACTTCGATGGCCGGGTCCAGATCCTGTGGGGGACCGCCGAGCAGATCATCCCGTTCAGCCAGGTCGAGGCGTTCCAGGCGGCCACCGCCGACCACGCCAAGCGGACGACCACCGTGACGATCCCGAACGCCGACCACGGCTACGGCTTCTACTCCGACCAGCCCGACGTCGATGCCGCGCTCCACGCGGCGCTGGTCCGGTTCTTCACGAACGCACTGAGGTAGTCGCGCGGC
>JANPGL010000142.1:0-2934 GCA_031423915.1 Actinomycetes bacterium
CACCTGTGGCCCGCCCACGTCGAGGATCCGACCTGTCACGTCGGCGGTCAGCGACTCGACGAGGAAGTGCATCACGTCGCGCACGGCGACCGGTTGACACTTGGTGTCGACCCAGCGCGGCGTGACCATCGCCGGGAGCACTTCGACGAGGTAGCGCAGCATCTCGAAGCTCGCCGAACCTGACCCGATGACCACTGCGGCCCGTAGCTCGACCACCGGGACCGAACCCTTGGCGAGCTCGGCCCCGACCTCCTGGCGGCTCGCCAGGTGCTCGCTGAGGACGCCCGAGGAATGGTCGCCGAGCCCGCCGAGGTAGATGATCCGTCGCAGCCCGGCACCCTCCGCAGCGCGCCGGAAGTTCTCGGCCACGGCGCGGTCGTGTTCGGCCCACTCGACCGATGAGCCGATCGAGTGCACCAGGTAGAACGCGGCCTCCACCCCGGCCATCGCCTCAACGAGGTCGCCCCCGACGTCGCCCGGCACGATCTCGACCGAGGCCCGCCACGGGGCCGAGAGCAGCTTCGCCGGGGTGCGTACGAGGCACCGCACCCGGTAGCCGCGCTCGAGCAGTACCGTGACCAGACGGCCACCGACGTAGCCGCTGGCCCCCGTCACCAGCACCAGCGCCCCTGGCAGGACGCCCGATGCGGCGTCCACTGACGGAGGCTCGTTCGGATGCGCGACCGTCATGGTGACACCGAGCGCCGCTGCTCGTCCTCCACGAAACCTCCGGAACCGACGGCTGCGAAGATCTGGTTGCGCACCACTTGCACGAACCGGAGCGGTCCGCCCATGGCTCTTGTGGCGATGGGGTGAAGCATCAGTGTCCCTGCTTGAGAGTCGCTCATCGACGATCCGGTAGGCTCGTCGCGGATGACGGTAGCTCGTGACGTGACGAGATCAGCCCGGTCCCGGCAGTGGCCCTGGGCGGCTGCCCCGTGGAGCGAACGGCGTACATGAGCCCACGCTGCCCGCTCCACGGCGCGTCGGTGCTCCTTGCCGGAGCAACGGGCGGGCTCGGCAGAGCGATCGGCACCGAGATGACGCGGCGGGGTGCTGCGCTCACGCTCGTGTCTCGCGGTGTCGAACGCCTTGGTGCGTTGGACCTTCCGGGGGCACGCGTCGCGCTCGACCTGCGCGCTCCCGAGGCCTGTGCAGCGGCCGTGGCGGCTGCCGTTGCGCAGTGCGGCCGTCTCGACGTCGTGATCAACGCGGTCGGTGTGGTGGCGTTCGGGTCGCTCGACGAGCTCTCGGTCGACACGATGGAGGAGTTGTTCCTCACGAACACCTTCGTTGCGATCATGCTCGCGCGGGCGGCGCTGCGAGTGCTGCAGCCGGGCGGGGCGATCGTGAACATCTCGGGCGTGGTAGCCGAGATGAACCTCCCCGGGATGGCGGCCTACGGTGCGTCGAAGGCAGCCGTCCGCTCGTTCGATCAGGCTCTGGCCCGTGAAGCCCGTCGGCGCGACGTTCGCGTCCTCGACGCCCGCCCGCCGCACACCGAGACCGGCCTGGCCGAGCACCCGCTCGCAGGCACGGCGCCTCGTATGCCGGCAGGCCTCAGTCCCGAACACGTTGCCAAGGTGATCTGCGACGCCCTCGAAGCCGGCAGCAGCGATCTACCCAGCACGGCGTTCACCTCGTGATGCTGCCGCCCGTAGCCGTCAGGCACGCGCGGCCGTGACGGCCTCTGCCTCGATCCCCACCGTGTGGGTGTTCGGCGATCAGTTGACCCGCGCCCGGGAGCTCTTGCGGGTCGGAAACCTGGGGAGTGTCGTGCACTGCTCGTCGAGAGCGAGACGCTGATCACCTCGTGACGGTGGCATCGTCAGTGGTTGCACCTCGTGCTGTCGGCCATGGCGCACTTCACCTCGGAACTTCGAGCCGAGGGGTTCGAGGTCGATCACCGCTGGGCCGGCACGCTCGGGCCAGGCCTTCGGGAGCACGTCGACGAGTTCGGTGCCCGCCTCGTCATCGCGATGGAGCTGACGAGCTGGGACGGGCGCGTCGTGCTCGAGCGGCTCGGCGTCGAGCTGGTGCGCGACGACCAGTTCCTATGCCACTACGACGACTTCGCCGCCTGGGCAGCGGGCCGGAAGCGGCTCACGATGGAGGACTTCTACCGTTGGCAGCGGCAACGACTCGGTGTGCTCATCGACGACGGCGTCTGTGGCCCCAGCCCGCGGGTGGCCGGTGGAACTTCGACCGTGACAACCGTGACCGCCGCCGAGAGATGGCCGGGCCTGGCCCCCGATCGAGCGGTTTGAGCTCGATGACATCGATCATGCGGTGCTCGATCGGCTGCCGACCACAACCTTCGGCGCCGACCCTGACGGTATGTGGCCCGTCACGCGAAGGCAGGCACTGATCCGTCTGAACGAGTTCGTCGACCATCGTCTGACCTTGTTCGGGCCGCATGAGGACGTGATGCTCGCCGCCGAGTGGAAGCTCGCTCACTCGGTGCTGTCGTCGTCGATGAACACCGGCCTGCTGCACCCTACCGAGGTCGTGGAGACCGCCGAGTCGGCCCATCGACGGGGTGCGGCTCCGCTGAGCTCGGCCGAGGGCTTCATCCGCCAGGTGATCGGCTAGCACGAGTACGTGTGGAGTGTCTACTGGCTGTGGATGCCCGACTACCGAGCCAGCAACGCGCTCGGCGCCACGCGCTCGGTCCCGCCCGCGTTCACCGGCCAGGCCCTCACCGACATGGTCTGCGTCGCCGGCGTAATCGGACATGTCCACGAGCACGGGTATGCGCACCACGTCGAACGACTGATGGTGCTCGGCGACCTGGCGCTGACAGCCGGTGTCGACCCGGGAGCAATGACCGCGTGGATGCGGGAGAGCTTTGTCGACGCTGCCGAATGGGTGATGTTGCCCAACGTGATCGGGATGGCCTTGTTCGCCGACGGCGGCATGATGGCCACCAAGCCC
>JANPGL010000143.1:0-12209 GCA_031423915.1 Actinomycetes bacterium
GTGCGGGCGCCTCGGCCCGCAAGCCCAAGCGCGCCGCCGCCGGTGGCGGTGCGGGCGGATCGGGCAGCGGCGAGGTGGCCGTGCCGATGCAGGGCACCATCGTGAAGGTGCTCGTGGAAGTCGGTCAGGCCGTCGAGGCCGGCGCGACCGTGGTGGTGCTCGAGGCCATGAAGATGGAGAACCAGATCCAGGCCGAGAAGTCGGGCACGGTCGCCGAGGTGCGCGTCCAGCCGGGCGACACGGTCGGCTCGGGTGACGTCGTCGTCGTCATCAAGTAGTCGCGGCACGGGCGACCCGGGTAGGCGCCCGCCTACTCGGCCGCTTCGACCAGCGTCTCCGACAGGCTCGGGTGGACGAGCAGCGTGTCGAGCACGTCGCTGACCCGCAGGTGGGCGGTGACGGCGAGCGCGATCACGGCGATCAGCTCGGCCGCGTGACGGCCGACGATCGAACCGCCGAGCACCACGCCGGTGGCAGGGTCGCTGACGATCTTCACGAAGCCACGGGCGTCGTTGTTGATGAGCGCCTTGGGGGCCGACGAGAACGGCACCTTGGTGGTGCGGATCTTGCGGCCGAGCGCGAACGCCTCGGCCTCGGCCAGGCCCACGTCGGCGATCTCGGGCTCCGTGAAGATGGCCGACGCCGCTTTGTCGTAGTCGAGGTGGCGGTGCTCGACCGTGTGGAGGCCCATCACGTGCTCTGCCACCTTGCGACCCTGCATCGACGCCACCGACGACAACGGCAGCTTCCCGCTGACGTCGCCGGCCACGTACACGTGGCGCACGTTCGACTGGCAGTGGTGGTTGATCGGCACGTAGCCGCCCCCGTCAAGCTCGACCCCGGCGGCTTCGAGCCCGAGGCCCTCGCTGTTGGGCACCGAGCCGATGGCCAGGAGCGCGTGCGAACCCTGCACCGTTCGGCCGTCGTCGCAGCGGACGAGCACGCCGCCGTCGTCGGTGCGGTCGATGGCCGTGGCCTTGGCCCCCTTCAGCAGGTGCACACCCCGTGACAGGAACTCTGCCTCGAGCGCTGCGGCGACCTCGGGGTCCTTGGACGGCAGCACCTGCTGGCGGGACACGACCAGAGTGACCTTGGAGCCGAGCGACGTGAACATGTGGACGAACTCCACGCCGGTCACGCCGGAGCCGATGACGACGAGGTGCTGGGGCAGCGACTTCGGCGGGTAGCAGTCGCGTGTGGTCAGGATGCGGTCGCCGTCGGGCTGGCAGAACGCCGGGATGCGCGGGCGCGAGCCGGTCGAGATGAGCACGGCGTCGGCCGGCAGCGTCTGCAACCCCTCGGTGGTCTCGACCTCGACCTCGTGCGCGCCTTTGAGCCGGGCCGTGCCTTTGATGATCCGGACGTGCTGGGAGTCGAGCAGCTGGGTGATCGACCCGTTGAGGCGCGTCACGATCGAGTCGACGCGCTCCTTGAGCAGCGCCATGTCGAGCTCCGGCACCTCCTGTTCGAGCCCCATGCCGCGCAGGCGGGTGGCGAACGAGATGGCCCCGCCGGTGGCGATCATGGTCTTGGACGGGATGCAGTCGAGGAGGTGGGCGGCGCCGCCCACGATGTCGCGCTCGATGAGCGTGACCGGGGCGCCGAGCCGGGCGGCGTAGGTGGCGGCCATGTTGCCGGCCGGTCCCCCGCCGATGATCACGAAGCGTACGGGCACGACCGCACGTTATCCGTCCCGGTGCCGGCGCAGGCGGGGAGGTAGCGTCAGACCCTCGTGAGCGCCGACCAGCCGACCCCTGTACCCGCCGAGACCACCGAGGACGCTGGCGGGGGTCTCGAGGCGCTGAAGGCAGCCCGGCTGGCCAAGGTCGACGGGCTGCGCACGGCCGGGGTGGAGCCCTACCCCTACCGGTGGGACCGGTCCCACACGCTCGGCGAGCTGCGCACCCGCTTCGGCGACCTGACCCCGCAGAGCGAAACCGACCAGCGGGTCACGGTGGCCGGGCGCATCCTGCTGTCCCGCGGGGCCGGCAAGCTCAGGTTCGCCAACATCGCCGACCGTGAGGGCACCATCCAGCTGTTCGTGTCGAAGGCCGTCATCGGCGACGACGGTTTCGCCGCGTTCGGCGAGCTCGACCTGGGCGACTGGGTGGGCGTCGAGGGCACGATCATGACGACCAAGACCGGCGAGCTGTCGATCATGGTCGAGCGCGCCGTCCTGCTCGCCAAGGCGGTGCGCCCCCTGCCCGACAAGTGGCACGGCATCACCGACGTCGACACGCGGTTCCGCCAGCGCTACGCCGACCTCATCACCAACGACGAGGCGCGGCGCGCCTTCCGCATCCGCCACGAGCTGATCGCCTCGTTCCGGCGCACGCTGCACGGCCACGGCTTCGTGGAGGTGGAGACACCGGTGCTGCACGTGGAGGCCGGCGGCGCCCACGCCCGCCCGTTCGTGACGCACCACAACGCGCTCGACATGCGGTTGTACCTGCGCATCGCGCTCGAGCTGCACCTCAAGCGCCTCATCGTCGGCGGCATGGAGCGCGTGTTCGAGATCGGGCGCGTGTTCCGCAACGAGGGCATCTCGACGCGCCACAACCCCGAGTTCACGATGATGGAGCTGTACCAGGCGTTCGGCGACTACTCCGACGTGATGGCCATCACCGAGGAGCTCATCCGCACCGCCGCCCAGGACGCGCTGGGCACCACGGTCGTGACCATCGACGGCACCGAGGTCGATCTGGCCGACCCGTGGCCCCGGCTGCGCATGATCGACGGCGTCGAGGCCAAGACCGGCGTGGCCGTGCACCCGACGATGCCGATCGCCGACGCCCGGGCGCTGGCCGCACAGCACGACGTGAAGGTGCAGGACCACTGGGGCGCCGGCAAGATCATCGAGGAGCTGTTCGAGGCCACCGCCGAGCAGGACCTGGTGCGGCCCACGTTCGTGACCGGCCACCCCGTCGAGATCTCGCCCCTCGCCCGTACGGACCGCAACGACCCGGCGCTCACCGAGCGCTTCGAGCTGTTCGTGGGCCGGCGCGAGCTGGCCAACGGCTACAGCGAGCTGAACGACCCGGTCGTGCAGCGCATGCGGTTCCAAGACGAGCAGAAGGCCAAGGAGGCGGGCGACGCCGAGGCCGGCACCGTCGACGAGGACTACCTGCGTGCCCTCGAGTACGGCATGCCCCCCACGGGCGGCCTCGGCATCGGCATCGACCGCGTGGCCATGCTCTTGGCCGGCGCACCGAGCATCAAGGAAGTCATCCTGTTCCCCACGCTGCGCCCCGAGCAGTTCTAGGGCGGTGCTGCCGCCGCTGCGTCGTGGCCGGGTTCAGCAGTCCGCCAGCGCCGCGAGCGCTCGGCAGATCTCGTCGCGGTCGTCGCCGAGGCTGCCGAGCCGGGCGGTCAGGAACGAGCGACCGATCGGCTGGAGGTTGTCGAACGAAGCGACGCACTCGGCGGGTAGGCCGTGACGCTGGCCGAGCGCGACCTCGGTCGGGATGTCGCGCACCGTGCGCGTGACCGGCGCGACGAGGATCCGGTTCAGCACCGGCACCGCCTCCGATCTCGTGACGACGAGTACCGGTCGGCGCTTCGCCTCGGTCTCCGCCCACCAGATCTCGCCCTGACGAGGCATCACCACGACTCCTCCTCGATCATCCGGCGGGTGTCGTCGTCAGCCCAGGACGTGTCGTTCTCGTCCTGCGGTCGGGCGCGATAGCCCGCGACGATCTGGGCGCCGATCCGATCACGGCGGTAACGGTCGACGAGACGTTCGAGTCCGAGGCGCACCGCCTCCGATCGACTCCCCACCACGCCCGCCGTGACGAGTTCGTCGACCGCGGCCGCCAACGCGTCATCGACCCTCGTCACGAGCTGCGCCATGCGATCAGCATAGCGTAACGCAATGCGCGCTCAGGCGAGGCGCTTGCGCATCGTGTAGTAGCCGTGGCCGACCGCGTGCTCGGTGAGGAGCCCGACGACCTCGTAGCCGTGGCACCGGTCAGCGCAGGCGAACGCGGTCGCATCTGCTTGCGACAGGTGAAAGCAGACTCGACCGCGTGACCGAGGCCTGAACCGAGACGCACCAGCGTCGGCCCCGGCGGGCCGGCGGGATCAGTTGGTGGCGGAGGCGTGGGCGCGCTCGGCGGCCCGGATGACGTCGAGGATCTCGTCGCCGATCAGCTCGTCGCGCTGCAGCAGCGCATCGCGCAGGGCCTCCACCAGGTGGCGGTGGTCGAACAGCAGACCCGTGACCGTGAGCTTGGCGTCGTCGAGCAGGCCCTCCACGGCCTTGCGGCTGCGGTCGTCACCGAGCACCTTCGAGACCAGGTCGCCCGAGAACGCACCACCGTGGCTGGCCTCGAACGAGATGAGCGAGCCGGCCATGCCGAGCGCACCGACCATGTACGACGCCACACGCGTGGCCCCGGCAAGGTCGCCCGACGGCCCGGTGGTGACCTCGCCGAAGAACAGCTCCTCGGCCACCATGCCGCCGAACGAGATCTGCATCGAGGCCACCAGCTCGCCTCGCGTCTTGGTGAACCGCTCCTCGAGGTCGCTGTGGGCCAACAACCCGAGCGCTTCGGCGCGCTTGATGATCGACAGCACTTCGAGCTTGCGCGTCGTGCCCACCAGGTAGGCCACCGCGGCGTGGCCGGCCTCGTGGGTGGCGATGACGTTGCGCTCGTTGTCGGTGTACTCGACGGGCTGGCGCAGGCCGATCTCCTCGGTGAACTTCGCCTGCTGGAGGTCGGCCCAGCTCATGGCCATGCGGCCCTCGCGCAGCGCCCACATGAGCGCCTCGTCGAACAGGTGCTCGATCATCACCGGCGTGTAGCCCATGGTCACCAGCGCCAGCTGCTCGCGCCGCTCGGCGCGAGCCATGTCGGCGTCGTGCGACTTGCGGGCCAGGTAGAAGTCGATGATCTCGCGGCGGCCCGACTTGCTGGGCAGGTCGAAGTGGATGCTCCGGTCGAGCCGGCCGGGGCGCAGGAGCGCCGGGTCGAGATCGGCGGCGCGATTGGTGGCCGCGATGAGCAGCACGTTGGGTCGCTCGGCGCGGGGCGAACGGACCTGTCGGTTGGCCGGCAGCATGCGGTTCAGCAGGCTCACGACGCGATTGAGCACCTTCTGGGTGCGGGTGGGCTCGTCGAAGCTCTGCATCTGCACGAGGAGCTCGTTGACGATGCCGGCGTCGGCGTTGGGGACGAAGCGCTCGACGGCCGTGGCGTGCGCCGCGTCGGCCGAGCCCATGCGGCTGACCCCGTGACGCACGCCGGCGATGGCGTCGATCTCGTCGATGAACCCGATCACGCCGCCCTCGCGCCGGGCGGTCTTGCGCATCGCCTTGAAGAACGAACGGATGCGCCGGGGGGTCATGCCGTAGAAGCTCGACTGGAAGCCCGTGGAGGTGGCGAAGAAGAAGGGCACGCCGGCGTCGCGCGCCATGGCCTTGGCCAGGTACGTCTTGCCCGTGCCCGGGGGCCCTTCGAACAGGATGCCGCGGCGCGGCGTGCCGCCCATCTGGTCCTGGAACGTGCGGTAGCCGAGGAACAGGTTGAGCGAGCGCACCACCTCGTCCTTCACCGGCCCGATGCCGACCACGTCCTCGAGGCCGACGTCGATCTGGTTGGGCTGCACCACCAGGTGCGGCGATCGGCCCTGTGCCATGAGCGGCAGCACCATCGACACCAGGATGGCCACGGTGATGGCCATCACCGGCAGCAGGTCGCGCTGCGTCGTCGTGAAGCGGTAGTCGGGAAGCCCGATCTCGACCGGGTTCCCCGTGAGTGCCCGACCCACGATGTAACCGAGGATCGTGACGAGCACGGCCGCCAGGATCCTCAGTCGCAGCTGCCGGTTCTTCTCCCGTTGCCGGGCGACGTCACCCATGGCGCGGTCGAGCAGATGGGCGACACCGAGGGCACCGAGATCCGTCATGACGACTACCTCCTAGACGCCGCAGCGTACGCGAGGGGTCCGGCACCGAACCCCTGCGAGAACGCTGGAAACGCTCAAGCGGCTGTCAAGATCTGTCGCCGCGTCAGCGCCCGGGCTGGTACGTGCCGAACACGTCGCGGAGCGCATCGCTGACCTCGCCCAGGGTGGCGTGCGAGCGCAGCGCCTCCTTCATCGGGATCAGGATGTTCTGCGTGCCGCGGGCGGCCGCGCGCACGTCTTCCAGGCGGGCCTGCACGGCCGACTGATCGCGATCGGCCTTGAACCGCTTGAGTCGCGCCAGCTGCGCCACCTGCAGTGCGGGGTCGATCGGGAAGATCTTCGGCTCCGGCTCGGACTCGACCGTGAACTTGTTGAGGCCCACCAGGACGCGCTCGTCGTCGTCGATCGACTTCGTGTACTCGTACGCCGACTGCTCGATCTCGTCCATCTGGTAGCCCTGCTCGATGGCCGCCACCGCGCCGCCCATCTCGTCGATCTTGGCGATGTACTCCCACGCCAGCCGCTCGATCTCGTCGGTCAGCGACTCGACGAAGTACGACCCCGCCAGCGGGTCGGGGGTGGCGGTCACGCCCGACTCGTACCCGATGATCTGCTGGGTGCGCAGGGCGATGCGCGCCGCGTCCTCGGTGGGCAGGCTGAGCGCCTCGTCGAAGCCGTTGGTGTGGAGGCTCTGGGTGCCGCCGAGCACGGCGGCGAGGGCCTGGATGGCCACGCGCACGATGTTGTTCTCGGGCTGCTGGGCCAGCAGCGTGGAGCCGCCGGTCTGCGTGTGGAACCGCAGCAGCTTCGACGCTTCCTTCTTCGCCCCGAAGCGCTCGGTCATGAGCTTGAACCACATGCGCCGCGCGGCCCGGAACTTGGCCACCTCTTCGAAGAAGTTGTTGTGGCCGTTCCAGAAGAACGACAGGCGCGGCGCGAAATCGTCGACGTCGAGCCCGGCGTCGATGGCCGCCTGCACGTAGGCGATGGCGTCGGCCAACGTGAAGGCGATCTCCTGCACCGCCGTCGAACCCGCCTCACGGATGTGGTAGCCGGAGATCGAGATGGTGTTCCACTTCGGGATGCGCTCGGAGCAGTAGGCGAAGATGTCGGTGATGAGCCGCATCGACGGCCGCGGCGGGTACACGTAGGTACCGCGGGCGATGTACTCCTTGAGGATGTCGTTCTGGATCGTGCCGGAGATGGCCGACGCCGGCACGCCCTGCTCTTCCGCCACCAGCTCGTAGAGCAGCAGCAGGATGGCCCCCGTCGAGTTGATGGTCATCGACGTGGTGACCTTGTCGAGGGGCAGGTCGGCCAGCAGCAGCCGCATGTCGGCCAGCGAGTCGATGGCCACACCGACCTTGCCCACCTCGCCTTCGGCACGCGGGTGGTCGGAGTCGTAGCCCATTTGCGTCGGCAGGTCGAAGGCGCACGACAGGCCGGTCTGGCCGGCCTCGAGCAGGAACTTGAACCGCTCGTTCGTGGTCTCGGCCGAACCGAAGCCGGCGTACTGGCGCATGGTCCACAGGCGACCGCGGTACATCGACTCGTAGACGCCGCGGGTGTACGGCGGCTGGCCGGGCAGGCCCAACTGCTCGGCCGCGTCCCAGTCGGCGAGGTCGGCAGCCGAGTAGAGGGGCTTGATCGGGATGCCCGAGTCGGTGCGGTGCTCCGTGTCGGCCATGGGTCGGCTCCTCTGCGGCGAACGTTGGGGTGGACGCCGCGACATTACGGCCGGGCGGGCCGATGCACCCAAGGGCACCGGTGGGCCGCGCACCGCACCCTGCTTCGGCACTCCTTCCTAGGATGCCCGGGCCATGCCTGCCTGCCCCTGCTGTGCCCACGCGCGCCACGAACCGCTGTTCACGGTGAAGGGGCACGTCTACGTCGCCTGCGCGGCGTGCGGCGGGGGGTGGCTCGACCCGCTCCCGGCCAACGAGCCCACCGAGTTGTACGGCGAGGGCTACTTCCAGGGCGGCGAGGACCGCGGCGGCTACGTCGACTACGACGCCGACGCCGGGCTCCACCGCCGCAACGCCGCCGCCCGCCTGCGCTTCCTGGCCGCCGCCCTGCCCACCGCCCGGCCGGCCGACGCCGTCGACGTGGGTTGCGCCAGCGGCTACGTGCTGGACGTCTACCGCGACGCCGGGCTCCGGGCGCACGGCGTCGACGTGTCGCCGTGGGCGCGCCGGCGCGCCGCCGAGCGGGGCCACGACGCCCATCCGTGCCTGGCGCAGGCGCTGAGGGCGTCGCCCGAACTGCGGCTGGTGTCGTTCTTCCAGGTGCTCGAGCACCTGCCCGACCCCGACGCCGCCGTGGCCGAGGCCGCGGCGGCCCTCCCTTCGGGCGGCGTCCTGGCCGTGGAGACATGGGACCGGTCGAGCCGCATCGCCAAGCTCAGTGGTGCGAAGTGGCAGCAGGCCAACCCGCCGAGCGTGCTCCACCTGTTCACCCGCACCGGCTTGGAGCGGCTGGCCGAGCGGCACGGGCTGCGCGTCGAGAGGCTGGCCGCCACGTCCAAGCTCGTGAGCCCGTCGCTGGCCGTGGGGGTGGTGGCCCACCGCCTCGGTCGTCTGGGCGGCCCGCTGCTCAAGGGCGTCCAGGTCACCGGTCTCGGCCGCGTGGCCATCCCCTACAAGCTCGGTGACCTCGTCACGATGGTCGCCGTCAAGCGCTGAGCGCGGCACGGCCCCGACACGGGCCGTTCTCGAGTGCGACCCGGCGCACGATCGTGACCGCGTCCGGCCCGGCGGATCACGCGGAGACCGACCTCTTCCGGCAACTCGGCCGGGCCACGGCCGACGGCGACCGGGGCGGGCCGACGCTCTGCACGAGCCCGACGCTGGCCCTCCCCTCACGCGAAGGTGTTGGCCGCAGGTAACCACCGGGTCACCGTCCTCGGCCCGCTGCTCGATGAGGAGTCGACGGCTGTGCACGCCGAGTTCTGGACGGCCGCGTAGCGGGCGGCGCCAGCAGGCCTACCCGAGTGGGTCGAGACCGAGGGCGAGGCGACCGCTGAAGCGCTCCTGCCGGGCGGCGGGCAACGGGTGGTAGAGGGCGCCGTGCGCGTCGCGGAACAAACGCTCGATGCCGGCCGCCCTTCCGTAGGCCGCACCGCCACCGACCTCCAGCGCCAGCCGCACCGTGTCGGTCACCGCCTCCGCGGCGATCGTCTTGCGGGTGAGCATGGCGTCGGCGAGCGACAGGGTGTTGTCGAACCGGAGGTCGTCGTTCGTCGCCACCATGGCGGCGACGGCGTCGCGTGCGCTCGTGAGCCGGTTGTGCATCCGACCGACGAGCGGGGCCACCTCGGCTCGATCGGCGCGAGGCCCGGCCAGCGCCGTCGCTCGCACCGCGGCCTCCTCGGCCGCGCCGACGTAGCAGGCCATGATGAGCGGCAGCGCCGCGCCGAGGACGGTGGCCCACACCGGGTGCCAGGCGTCGGCTGGGCGCACGAGCGCCACGGCGGCCTCGGGCACGAAGACGTCGTCGAGCACCACGGTGTGTGACCCCGTGCCACGCATGCCCAGGGCGTCCCACGTGGGCTCGATGCGCACGCCCGCCGCCGAGAACGGCACGCTGGCGTGGATCACCTGCGGCCCGTCGGGCCCGTCGTCCCAGCGCACGCTCGTGACGAGCACGTGCCCGGCGGGCGCGGCGCTGGCGGGGCCTTTGCGGGCGGTCACGCGGTACCCGCCGTCCACCGGCACGGCCGAGCCGTTCGAGGCCAGCCAGTCCGACGCGCCGGTGGATACGAGCACCAGGCCTTCGCCGGCGACCCGGGGCAGCACCGCTGCCGGCAGGCCTCGGCGGTGGCGCCACACCTGGGCGGCGACCAGGTGCGAGTGCATCGACAGCGCCAACGCCGTCGACGGGCACGACCGCGCCAGCTCGGCGAGCACCGCGCACGCCTCGGCGAACGTCGCCCCGCCGCCGCCGAGGTCGGCCGGCACCAGCATCGACGCCAGTCCCCGCCGGTGGGCCAGCGCGAAGCCGCCGTCGACGAACTCACCGGACGCGTCGTGGGCGGCAGCCGCGGCGGCCAGCGGGTCGCGGAGCTCGTTGGCGGCGGCCAGCCACGGGCTCCCGGTGGGGGCACCGGTCCAGTGGCGCCCGGTGCCGGGGGTGGAGGTGGAGGTGGCGGTGGGTGGAAAGGTGGTCATCGTCATGATGGGCATCCTCAGGGTGGTGGGTGCGATCGACGGTACGGACCGACCCCGGCGGCGCCCAGTGCAGGAAGTGGACCATTGCCGGTACCGATGCTGTACCGGCGGACCAGCACGGCACGGCGTACCGTGCGCCCGTGGACATCGACGACGACGAGGTGCGGGGCTACGGGCAGTACTGCCCGATCACGCGGGCGCTCGAGGTGCTGGGCGAGCGCTGGTCGCTACTCATCGTGCGCGACCTGCTGTGCGGCACGACGCGCTTCAACGACCTGGCCCGGGGCCTTCCGGGACTGTCGCGCACGCTGCTGTCGAAGCGGTTGCGTCAGCTCGGTCGGGCCGGCATCGTCGACCACGTGGGCGACGAGTACCTGCTCACCCGCGCCGGCGAGGAGCTGAAGCCGCTGGTGTTCGGGCTCGGCGAGTGGGGGGCGCGCTGGCAGTTCGGCGACCCGCGCGGGACGGAGATGGACCCCCAGCTGCTCATGTGGTGGGTGCACCGCCGGCTCGACTTCTCGGGCCTGCCCACGCGCCGCCTCGTGTTCGAGTTCCGCTTCACCGACCGGCGAGAGCGCTACTGGATCGTGCGCGACGCCGCGGGACCGTCGATCTGCACGTTCGACCCGGGCTTCGGCATTGACGCCGTCGTCACGAGCGACCTGTCGACGCTGTACCAGGTGTGGCTCGGCCGCATCGCGCTGCGCACGGCGCTGCGCGACGGCCGGGTCGCCGTCGACGGGGTGCCGGCCATCGCCCGCAAGCTGCCCGCCGTGCTCGAGCTCAGCGAGATGGCCCCGGCGGTGGCCGCCACCCGCTGACGACGTCCGCCGACGATCCGGTCACCACCACGCTGCGGTACGAGTTCCTCACCACGATGATCCAGAGCGAGATGAGCGCGAACCACTGGCTCGTCGACTCGGCGGCGAGCGTGCAGCACCGCGCGTCGAGAAGCCGGCGGCGACGTCGAACGTCGTGAGCCCGGTGCTCGCGGTCGGTGTGTTGGCCCACCGGCTCGGGCGCCTCGGCGGTCCGCTCTCGAAAGGTGTCCAGGCCACTGGGCTCGGACGGCTGGCGGTGCCCTACATGCTGGGTGACCTCGTCACGATGGTGGCGGTCAAGCGCGGAGGATTTCGCGATCGTTCACAACGTGTTTCGCGCTCGTCCACAGGTTCTCCGGACGATGCAAGCTCCTCGAACCAAGGAGTCGCGCATGGAACGCATTGCATCGAAGGTCGTCGGAGCGGTCGCCGCTTGCCTCCTGGCGGTGGCGGTCGGGGGCGGCACGGCGAGCGCGGCCAAGCCTCGCCCGAGACCCACCCCTGCGCCGTTGTCGGCGCCGGACGCTCCCGTCGTCAGCACGATCACGGTGAACGAGTCGAACTCGGCCCAGGTGACGTTCACCAACCCGTTCGAGCTCGGGGTCGACTGGGTGGCGACGATCAGCGGCCCGGCGCTGCCCGACGACTCGGTCTTCGGCTTCGGCGGGCCGCGGGCGTACGTGGACATCACGGGCGCCGCCCAGGCGACCCGGTTGGTTCCCGACAGCACGTACGTGCTGACGGTGCGGCGCCACCGCTTCTACGACACGAGTACGAACCAGGCCGTGAACGTCCTGTCGGCCCCCACCCAGGTCACGTTCCGGACGCTCACCCTGGCCCAGTCCCGGCCGGCGGCTCCCGTGATCAGCCGCACCGGCGGCACCGGTGCGTCGGCGTTCATCAGCTGGGCGCCGTCCACTGACAACACGTCGGTCGAGTCCCAGATCTCGTACACGTACTCCGTGGCCGGCGGCACGGCGACGCCTACCTGCTTCCAGTACTGCTTCGGTGCGACAGGGGCCGCCGTACCGCTTCCGGCTCCCGGCACGTCGATCCGGGTCACCGTCACCGCGTACGACAACGCAGGCGTGGCCTCGGTCCCCAGCAACGAGCTGGTCATCGTCGGGTGACCGACACCGCGTGACGAACCTCGGGCCGGTCTGGTGCTGCTGCACGAGCGGCATCCGACCGGCCGCGGTTTGGTCGGGCCGAAGGCGTCAGGCGGTGCCGTCGACGGCCGCCCGCGCCGCCGGGGGAGTGCGCGCGGGGGGGCCAGCACACCGCGGCGTAAACGGCGGTCACGCTGTCGGGCGGG